>JAJTHJ010000281.1 GCA_021298875.1 Burkholderiales bacterium
CCGCAGCACCTGGCCGCGGGTCAGGCCCAGATGGCGCAGCATGCCGAACTCGCGCCGCCGCGCGATCGCCTGCGCCGAGAACGTTGCCGCGATGCCGACCAGCCCGATGACAATGGCCGCCACCTGCAACACGTAGGTCACGGCAAAGCTGCGGTCGAACACCTGCAGGCTGATCTGCCGGATCTCGCCCGGCTCGAGAAACTCCGTCGTCGCCGCCGCGTCCAGTTGCGCGCGCAGCTCGGCCGCCACCGGCGCGGCGCGCGCGCCGGGCACCAGCCATAGCGCCGCGTCGGTCAGCGTGGTGTCGCCGCTGGCACGCTGATAGTCGGCGAGCCGCAGCGCGATCGCGCCAAACTGCCGCGCGTAGTCGCGCCACACGCCGGCCACGGTGAAGGGATGCGCCTGCCCGGCCAGCGGCAGCGACACCACCTGGCCCACCTGCCAGCCGTAGATCTCGACGACGGCCTCGGTGATCCAGATCGGCGGCGGTGCATCGGCGGCGGGCAGCCGCGCCGGCCCCAGCAGCGGCAACTCGCGCCCGGGGTCGGCTGCGGTAAAGGGCCGTGCCACCAGCACCACCTGCGCGCGCGCCGGGTCCAGCACGATGCGTGCGTAACGCGAGAACTCGGCGCGCGCCACCGCCGGGTGTTCGCGCAGCCGTTGCAAATCGGCCGGCGACAAGGTGGCCGCCGTGCTGGCGAGCGCCACGCGCACGTACAAGTCCGCCGGCAGCACGCGCTCCAGCCACTGGTCGACCGAGGTGCGAAAGCTCGCTACCATCGTCGCCATGGCGATCATCAGGGCGAAGCTGGCGACGATGCCGGCCATGCCGATGGCGGCGAAGCTCGGCGCCTGCGCCACCCGCGCCAGGGCCAGCCAGGCCAGCGGGGCGCGTGCCATTGCGTCCGCGCGGCGCGCCAGCGGCGCACTGGCCGCCAGCGCCAACCGCGGCTGCAAGGCGGTGGCGCCGATCAGCAGCGCGGCAATCGCCAGGTAGCCGCCCACCGGGATGCCGTTCCACGGCGGCGCGGTGAGCAGCAGCGCCGCTGCGGCCAGCAGGGTCAGCCCCGGCCAAGGCGCGCCGAGCGGTTTGAAGGCGTCTTCCTCGGTGCCGGGCTTGAGCGCCAGCGCCGGCGGCGTCATTGCCGCGTCGCGCGCCGGCAGCCAACTGCCGACCACTGCCGCGCCGATGCCGAGCAGGGCGAATCCGGCCAGCGGCAACGGCTCGATCTGCAACGGCGGCCGCGTGCCGGAGAAAAAGCCGCTGCCCAGATCGCCGCCCAACAGCTGCAAGGCTGCCGCGGCCACCGCCGCGCCGAGCGCCACCCCGAGCGCGGCGCCGAGTGCTCCGGTCAACACCGCCTCGCCGACCAGCAGCCGTTGCAACTGCCCGCGCGTGACCCCGGCCACACGCAGGTAGGCGAGCTGGGTGCGCCGCGCCAGCGTGGCCTGCGCTTGCAACGAAAACACCAGAAAGGCGCCGGTGAACAGCGCCACCAGCGCCAGCACGTTCAGGTTCACGCGGTAGGCGCGCGACAGGTTCGACACGCGCGTGGTTTCCGCATCGGCCGAGACGAGCGATATGCCGGCGGGCAGTTCCAGCTGCGGCGCCAGCGACTCGGCCGTGGTACGGGGCCGCAGCTTCAACTCGATGCGCGTCAGCCGGCCCAGCCGGTCGAGCCGCCATTGTGCAAAGCCGAGGTCCATTACGGCCAGTAACTGCCCTTCGCGCGCATTGGGCAGCGTGCCGACGATCGGCAACTCCACCGTGCGCGCACCGACCTGCGCCCGCAAGGCGTCGCCCTGCGCGACGCCAAAGCGCCGCAGCGCCGCCGGCGAAAGAAACACGCCGTCGTCGAGCAGAGCGAAGCGACCAGCCGCCTCCTCGTGCGGGCGGCCGATCAGCGCCGGTGCAAGCGCTGCTGTGCGGAAGGCGTCTACGCCGATGACCGTCAACACCGGCGGGCGCGCTTCACCGCTGCCGATCACCGGCACTTCGACTTCCAGTAGCGGGCTTGCCAGTTCGACCTCCGGCCGTGCCGCGACGCGCGCGAAGAGCGCTTCGTCGAAACCTGTACGCGCCCCGCTCACCGTTGCGTCGGCCTGCCCGGTCACCGAGCGCACCGCTGCCGAAAACTCCGCCAGCGCCGCGGTATTGATCAGGTGCACTGCGTAGCCCAGCGCCACGCCCACTGCGATCGCCAGCACGCCCACACCCGCGCGCAGCTTGTGCTGGCGGGCGTAGCCGGCGACAACGTGCCACAGTAGCCAAGCGAGGGAACTCATCGACAAACCCCGGGATCGGGAGCAACAATCATCAGCCGGCGGCTGCCGGCACAATAACCGAGTCGTTGGCGCGTCGGCGCCAAGATCTGGGTCTTCGTTCGACAAAGGAGAATGCAATGAAGATTGCCGGTTTCGGAATGGCAATCGTCCTTACCGCCGGTCTGTGTTCGACGGGGCTTGCGCAAAGTGCGCCTCCGGTCGAGGCGTTTTTCCAGACGCCGGCGTTCTCCAGCGCCAGCCTCTCGCCCGACGGGCGCTTGGTTGCGGCGTTGGTTCCGGGCAAAGCCGGTCGCAAAGTCCTTGCGGTAATCGACCCGGCCGATCTCGCGAAGGCGCGCGTGGTTGCGGCGTTCTCGGACGCCGACGTGGGTGCCGTGCATTGGATCAGTCCGCGCCGCTTGGTTTTTGAGGCGGCCGACTTGGACGCCGGCGGCGGAGATCGACGCGCGCCCGGGCTGTATGCAGTCGACATTGACGGCGCCAGTTATCGTCAATTGGCGGACCGCGAGTGGCTCCGCTTTGTGTCCGGTAGTCGCCCGGTCGGCGATCGGGTGCTGCCTGTCAATACTTTCTTGTTGGCGCCGACGCGCCTGCGCGACAGCGACTATGTATTCGCCATACAGTTTCCTGTTCCGCGCGAGTATCGGCCTGGCGACGAACTCCCGGACACCGTGCTGCTGCGGTTGAATACCCGCACTGGTCAGAGCACCGTGCTGTCGCGCGGCGCTCCTAAAGGTACCCGTGCCTGGTTCCTCGATGCCCAGGACCAGCCGCGCATGCTGGCCACCCAGCGCGAGGGCAAGATCGGTGTCTTCCATCGCAGCGACGGGGCCGATTGGCGACTGCTCCAGGAGTTCCCGCAGCTGGGGGGCGAGGGTTTTTTGCCCGAGCACATTCGGCGCGACGGCAAAGTGCTTGTCGGGGCAAGCCATGGCCGCGATACCGGCGCGTTGTTCCTGTTCGATCCCGTCGCCAACAGTTTCGATCCGCAACCCATAGTCGCTGCCGAGGGCTTCGACTTTCGCGGCGAACTGGTCGTGGATGAGCGCGATGGCGTCAGCCTCCTCGGGGTCCACGTGGAAACGGATGGCGCCGGCACGGTCTGGCTCGATCCGCACTGGAAGGCGATTCAAGCGGCGGTGGACGCGGCGCTGCCGGGACGGACCAACCGGATCGAGATCGCGCAGCAGCCCGATGCGCCCTTCGCCCTGGTGCGTTCTTTCTCGGACGTGCAGCCGCCTGTGTACCTGGTCTACGACCGCAAGCGGCAGGGGCTGACGCAGATTGCCCGGGCCAAGCCGCAGATCGAAGCTGAGCTCATGAGTCCGACTCGGTTCGTGCGCTTCAAGGCGCGCGATGGGCTGGAGATTCCCATGTACGCCACTGTGCCGCGCGCGAAGGAAGGCAAGCCGCTGCCGACCGTGCTGCCGGTCCACGGCGGCCCGTTTGTGCGCGGACATCACTGGGAGTGGGATGCGCAGACGCAGTTTCTCGCCTCGCGCGGTTACGCCGTTCTGCGGCCGGAGTTTCGCGGCAGCGCCGGCTATGGCTTCAAGCACTTCCAGGCCGGTTGGAAACAGTGGGGCCTGGCGATGCAGGACGACTTGGCCGACGCGGCCCGCTGGGCGATTGCCGAAGGCATTGCCGACCCGCAGCGCATATGCATCGCCGGCGCCAGCTATGGCGGCTATGCGGCGATGATGGGGTTGGCCAAGGACGGCGATCTGTTCCGCTGTGGCATCAATTGGATCGGCGTTACCGATCTCGAGCTGATGTTCACCGCCAATTGGACCGACGTGACGGAAAGTGCGCGTCGCTACTCGCTCACGGTAACGCTCGGCGACCCGAAGCGCGACGCCGAACGCCTGCGCGCGACTTCGCCGCTTTACCTGACGGACAAGATCCGGGGCCCCGTGCTGCTCGCCTATGGCGCGGCCGATCTGCGCGTGCCGATCGAACATGGCCGCAAGTTCCGGGCGGAACTAGAAAAGACGAACAAGGACACCGAATGGATCGTTTACGGGGATGAGGGTCACGGGTGGTCAAAACCGGAAAACATCATCGACTTCTGGACGCGCGTGGAGAAGTTCCTCGATCGCAACATCGGCAGCGGCGCGCGCTGAGGGCGCGCGGCGATCAGCGCGACTGCAGCCGCCCATGCGTCAGCACCAGCACGCGGTCGGCGCTCGCGGCAGCGGCCTGCGAGTGGGTGACCAGCACGCCGGCCGCGCCTTCGCGTCGTACCGCCTGCGCCAGCAGATCGAGCACGCCGCCGGCGGTGTCCGGGTCGAGGTTGCCGGTGGGCTCGTCGGCCAGCACCAGGGCCGGGCGATGCGCCAGCGCGCGGGCTACCGCCACGCGCTGCAACTCGCCGCCGGAGAGTTCGCGCGGCAGCGCGTCGCTGCGGTCGCCGAGGCCCACCGCAGTCAGCAATTCGGCGGCGCGGGCGCGGCGCGCACCCGGCGCGGCGCTCAGCAGCGCCAGCGGTAACTGCACGTTCTGCGCCGCGGTCAGGTGCGGCAGGATGTGGAAGGACTGGAACACGAAGCCCAGCTTTTCGCGCCGCAGCCGCGTGCGGCCGTCGTCGTCGAGCGCTTCGAGTGCGACGCCGCCGATGCGGATCGAGCCCGCGTCCGCGTCGTCCAGCCCGGCGATCAGATTGAGCAACGTGCTCTTGCCGGAACCGGATTCGCCGACGATGGCGACCCACTCGCCTGCGCGCACGTCGAACGAGAGGTCGTCGAGCACGCGCCGCGCGCCGTAGTGCTTGGTGAGACCTGCGATTGCGAGCATCGGATCATTCTACGGAGCGGCTCCGTAGAATGCTGCGCCATGCCCCACCCCGAAGTGACCATCGACGACATCCGCGCCGCCGCCGCGCGCATCGCCGGCCAGGTGGAAACCACGCCCTGCCTGCCGTCGCGCACGCTGTCGCAGATCGTCGGCGCCGAGGTGTTCCTGAAGTTCGAGAACTTGCAGTTCACCGCGAGCTTCAAGGAGCGCGGCGCGCTGAACAAGCTCGCCCAACTCACCGAGGTGCAGCGCGCGCAAGGCGTGATCGCGGTGTCCGCCGGCAACCACGCGCAGGGCGTCGCTTACCACGCGCAGCGGCTCGGCATCCCGGCGGTGATCGTGATGCCCAAGTTCACGCCGATGGTCAAGGTCGAGCGCACGCGCGGCTTTGGTGCCGAGATCGTGCTGGTGGGCGAAACGCTGGACGACGCGCGCGAGGAAGCGCTGCGCATCGGCGCCGTGCGCGCACTCACCTTGGTGCATCCCTACGACGACGCCGACGTGATCGCCGGCCAGGGGACGGTCGCGCTGGAGATGCTGGCGCAGCAGCCGGCCATCGACACGCTGGTGGTCGCAGTGGGCGGCGGCGGCTTGATCTCCGGCATCGCCACCGCGGCGCGCGCGCTGCGGCCGGACATCGTGGTCTACGGCGTGCAGACCGACCGCTTTCCGTCGATGTACGCCGCGTTCAAGGGCGTGGACCGGCCAAGCCAGAACGCGTCGCTGGCCGAAGGCATCGCGGTCAAGACGCCGGGCCGGATCACGCAAGCGATCGTGCGCGAGATGGTCGAAGACGTGCTGCTGGTCACCGAAGGCGACATTGAGCAGTCGATCCTGATGTTGCTGGAAATCGAAAAGACCGTGGTCGAAGGCGCCGGCGCCGCAGGCCTGGCGGCATTGCTCGCGCATCGCGAGCGCTTTGCCGGGCGCCGCGTCGGCGTGGTGCTCTGCGGCGGCAACATCGACCCGATGATGCTGGCCGACATCATCGAGCGCGGCATGGTGCGCGCCGGGCGGCTGGCGCGCATCCGCGTGGACATCCGCGACGTGCCGGGCGAACTGGCGCGCACCGCGACCGTGGTCGCGCGCGCCGGCGCCAACGTCGAAGAAGTCGCGCATCAGCGCGCGTTTACCGCGTTGCCCGCGCAAAACGCGCAGCTCGAAATGGTGCTGCAAACGCGCGGGCCGGAGCACATCGAACAGGTGCTCGCCGAGTTGCATGCCGCAGGCCTGCCGGCGCAGATCGACTCGTATTGACTGTCACGGTTCCTGTGACAAGAGCGCGGCAAACGCGCGTGCGACTGATCTAGGTCAGAGTGCGATTCGGCGGCGATGGCTAATGTCGCAGCCATGACGGTCGTCGCCCGCACCAGCAACCGGCTGGTTCACACGGTACGGCCCACTGAGAGCAGCGGGCGGGCGAAGCAGTGTAATCGGACAGGTTGGGACTCCCGTTTGAAACCCGATCGGCAGCCGCGCATCGTGCGCGATGCCCGCCACGGCGACCGTCTCCTCATTGCCACGCCGCTGGCGGTGGCGGCGGAGATCG
>JAJTHJ010000165.1 GCA_021298875.1 Burkholderiales bacterium
AAAATTTTGTTTCATAGTCGCGCCCGCCCTAGACCTCACCTGCCCCGGAGAATCTCCCATGCCCTTGCGCCACCGCCTCGCCGCCGCTCTCGCCCCGCTGCTGTTCGCCCTGGCCGCCCCGCTAGCGGCGCAAACGCCGCTCAAACTGCGCGTCGGCGTCGAAGGCAACTACCCGCCGTTTTCGCAGATCGCGCCGGACGGCAAGCTCTCGGGCTTCGACATCGACATCGCCAATGCCGTCTGCGCGCAGATGAAGGCCGAGTGCACGCTGGTGCAGCAGGAATGGGACGGCATGATTCCTGCCCTCACCGCCAAGCGCTTCGACTTCATCGTCGCCTCGATGACGATCACCGAAGAGCGCAAGAAGGCGGTCGACTTTTCCGACCCGTACTACGACGTGCCGTCGCGCTTCGTGGCCAAGGCCGGCGCGTTCAAGGACCACAGCCCCGAGACGCTGAAGGGCAAGACCATCCTGGTGCTGCGCAACTCGCCGCGCGATAAGTACCTGGTCGAGAAGTATCCCAACAGCACGATCCAGCGCGTCAACAAGGAGCCAGAGGTGTACCTGGAACTGGCGGCCGGCCGCGGCGACATCGCCTTCGGCTCGTCGGTCGTGTCGGCCGAGGCGTTCCTGAAGAAGCCGGAAGGCAAGGGCTACGCGCAGGTCGGTCCGGCGATCCGCATCGGCGGCGGCAGCGGCGTGGGCATCGCGCTGCGCAAGAACGAGCCGGAACTGCTGGCGCGCATCAACGCGGCATTGAAGGCGATCAAGGCCGACGGCACCTACAAGAAGCTGATGGCCAAGTACTTCGATTTCGACATTTCCGGCGACTGACCATCGCCGATGCTGCACGGCTACGGGCCGGCCATTTTGGGCGGCCTCGCCTCCACGCTCAAGCTGGCGCTGCTGTCGCTGGCGGTGGCGAGCGTCTTCGGCCCGGTGGGCGCGGTGGCCAAGCTCTCCGCGGCCCGCTGGGCGCGCGCGCTGGCGATGGCCTACACCACCGCCATTCGCGCGCTGCCCGATCTCGTGCTGATGCTGCTGATCTTCTACAGCGGCCAGATCGCGGTCAATGCGCTCGCCGAGCGCTACGGCTGGGGCTACATCGACATCGACCCCTTCATCGCCGGCACGCTGACGCTGGGTTTCATCTACGGCGCCTACCTGACCGAGACCTTCCGCGGTGCGATCCTCGCGATCCCGCGCGGGCAGATCGAGGCGGCGCAAGCCTTTGGTCTGCGGCCGCTGCAGGTGCTGACGCGGATCACGCTGCCGCAGATGGTGCGCCACGCGATCCCCGGCTTTTCCAATAACTGGCTGGTGATGGTCAAGGCCACCGCGCTGGTGTCGATCATCGGCCTGGACGACATGGTGCATCGCGCGGGCCTGGCCGCCGCCGCGACCCGCGCGCCCTTCACGTTCTATGCGGCGGTGGCGCTGCTGTATCTGGCGATCACCACGGTGTCGATCGTCGCGCTGGCAGCGCTGGAGCGGCGCTATTCGCTCGGCGTGCGCAAGCTCGAACTTCGATGATCGACTGGTCCGTCGTCGCCGGCGCCCTGCCCGCCTTTGCCGGCGGCATCCGCGTCACGCTGACGCTGCTGGCGATCTCGCTTGCCACGGGTTTGCTGCTGTCGGTGCCACTGGCCGTGGCGCGGGTGTCGCCGCGCAAGTGGCTCTCCGGCCCCGTGTGGCTCTACACCTACGTGATTCGCGGCACGCCGTTGCTGGTGCAGCTGTTCATGGTCTATTACGGCCTCGCGCAGTTCGAGTGGCTGCGCGAAAGCGCGGCCTGGGTCGTGCTCAAGTCGGCGTGGTTTTGCGCGTGGCTGGTGTTCGCGCTGAACACCACCGCCTACACGACGGAGATCTTTGCCGGCGCGCTGCGCGCACTGCCGCCCGGCGACCTGGAGGCGGCGCGCAGCCTGGGGATGAGCGAGTTTCAGATCTACCGGCGCATTTTGCTGCCGGGCGCGCTGCGGCGCGCGCTGCCGCAGTACGGCAACGAGGTGGTGATGATGCTGCACGCCACCGCCATCGCCAGCACGGTGGCGCTGGTGGACGTGACCCGTGTGGCGCGCGACGTGTACTACAACCACCTGCTGCCGGTGGAGGCCTTCGGCATGGCGGCAATCGTCTACCTAGTGCTGACCGCGGTGCTGGTCGGCGGCTTCCGGCTGCTGGAGGCGCGGTACCTGAAGCACTTGCGACCGGCACCCACCCCCACGCCCGCGGCAGCCTGACCGATGCGCGAAGAACGACTCCCCCTGCCCGCCGCCGCGCCCGGCACCGCGCATCAGCTGACCGTGCTGCGCTACGGGCCGCCCGCCGCCCGACCGAAGGCGTACTTGCATGCGGCGCTGCACGCCGACGAACTGCCGGGCATCGTGGTGCTGCACCACCTGCGACAAACGCTGGCGCAATTGGAGGAGGCCGGCCGGCTGCGCGGCGAAGTCGTCGCGGTGCCCTATGCCAATCCGCTCGGCCTCGGTCAGCGCTTGCTCGGCACGCCCATCGGGCGCTTCAGCCTCGCCGACGGCGGCAACTTCAACCGGCACTTTCCCGACCTGTTCGGCGCAGTGCTGCCGCTGGTGCGCGACCACTTGAGCACCGAGGCGGACGCCAACGTCGCGCTGATCCGCCAGGCCGCAAAGGACGCGCTCGCCGCCACCGAGGCGCCGACTGTCGAGCAGCAACTGAAGCGCACGCTGCTTGCGCTGGCGCTGGACGCCGACCTCGTGCTCGACTTGCACTGCGACGGCGAAGCGCTGTTGCACGGCTATACGCTGACCGATCTCGCGCCCGCGTTCGACCCGCTGGCGCGGCTGCTCGGCCTGCGCGCGCTGCTGCTGGCCGACGAGTCGGGCGACACGCCCTTCGACGAAGCGTGCAGCCGCCTCTGGCTGCAACTGCGGCAGGCGCTGCCGCAGCACCCGATCCCGCTCGCCTGCGCGGCGGCGACCCTCGAATTGCGCGGCGAGGCCAACGTCGCGCACGATTGGGGGGCAGCCGACGCACAGGCCATCGTCAGCTTTCTCGCCCTGCGCGGCCTGATCGATGCGCCGGCACCCGCGCTGCCCGCGGCCGAGTACGCGCCAACCGCGCTTGCGGCGTCGGAGCCGATCCACGTGGCGCAGCCGGGAGTCATCGTCTTTACCCGCCCGCTCGGTGCCACGCTCGCGCCCGGCGACGTGCTGGCCGACGTAATCGACCCCGACTCCGGCCGCGCCACACCGGTCGCCACCCGCGCCGGCGGGCTGCTGTACGCGCGTTGTGCCAACCGCCTGGCCTGGCCCGGCAAGCGCATCGCCAAAGTGGCCGGCACGACCCTGCAACGTACTGGCAAGCTGCTGAGTCCCTGACGATGGACACCCTGATCGCCACCGACATCCACAAGCGCTTCGGCGCCAACGAAGTGCTCAAGGGCGTGAGCGTGACCGCGCGCGCCGGCGACGTGGTGTCGATGATCGGCTCGTCCGGCTCGGGCAAGAGCACGTTTCTGCGCTGTCTGAATCTGCTGGAGCGGCCCAACCAGGGCGCAATCGCGCTGGAAGGCGAGGCGCTGAAACTGGCGCCTGACCGCCAAGGCACGTTGGCGGCGACCGATGCCGCCCAGTTGCAGCGCTTTCGCAGCCGGATCGCGATGGTGTTCCAGCACTTCAACCTATGGGCGCACATGACGGCGCTCGGCAACACGATCGAGGCGCCGATCCGTGTGCTCGGCCTGTCGCGCGCCGAGGCGGTGGAGCGCGCCGAACGTTACCTGCAACGCGTCGGTGTGTATCACCGCAAGGACGCCTACCCCGCACACCTTTCGGGCGGCGAGCGGCAGCGGGTGGCCATCGCCCGCGCGCTGGCGATGGAGCCGGCGGTGATGCTGTTCGACGAACCGACCTCCGCGCTCGACCCGGAACTCGTCGGCGAGGTGCTGCGCGTGATGCGCGCGGTGGCCGAGGACGTCCGCACGATGATCGTGGTCACGCACGAGATGAGCTTCGCGCGCGACGTGAGCAGCCAGGTTGTCTTTCTGCACCGTGGCATGGTCGAAGAGCAAGGCCCGCCGGCCGAGGTGCTCGGCCATCCGCGCAGCGATCGGCTGCGGGCCTTTCTGTCCAACGCGCTGAAGTAGTCGCGCTTTACGGCGCGAGCGAAGTCTGCGGGTTCAACCGCTCCGGCGTCGTGTAGAGCTTATTGAGCGCGTTCAGGTAGGCCTTGGCGGACGCGGCGATGATGTCCGGGTCGGCGCCGGTGCCGTTGACGATCCGCCCCGCGCGCGCGAGCCGCACGGTGACTTCGCCCTGCGACTCGGTGCCGGTGGTAATGGCGTTGACCGAGTAGAGCAGCAGTTCCGAGCCGCTCTTCACCTCGCCCTCGATCGCCTTGAACGAGGCATCGACCGGCCCGTTGCCGTCGGCCTCGGCCGCCACCTCCTGCGCGCCCTGCTTGAACACCACGCGCGCATGCGGCCGTTCGCCGGTTTCCGCGCGCTGCGCCAGCGACACCAGCTTGAAGTGCTCGTCGTGCGGGGTCACCGCTTCGTCCGAGAACAGCGCTTGAATGTCTTCGTCGAAGATCTCGGCCTTGCGGTCGGCCAGTTCCTTGAACTTGGTGAAGGCGGCGTTCAACTCGCCTTCGCTTTCGACCGGGATGCCGAGCTCCTGCACGCGCTGCTTAAAGGCGTTGCGACCGGACAGTTTGCCCAGCACGATCTTGTTGGCGACCCAGCCCACGTCCTCGGCGCGCATGATCTCGTAGGTCTGGCGCGCCTTGAGCACGCCGTCCTGATGGATGCCGGAGGCATGCGCGAACGCGTTGGCGCCGACCACCGCCTTGTTCGGCTGCACCGGGAAGCCCGTGATGCCCGAGACGAGTTTGGACGCCGGCACGATCTGCGTGGTGTCGATACCCACGTCGAGGCCAAAGAAGTCGCGCCGCGTCTTGACCGCCATCACCACTTCTTCGAGCGAGCAGTTGCCGGCGCGCTCGCCCAGACCGTTGATCGTGCACTCGATCTGCCGCGCGCCGCCGATCTTGACCCCGGCGAGCGAATTGGCCACGGCCATGCCCAGATCGTTATGGCAATGCACCGACCAGACCGCCTTGTCGGAGTTGGGGATCTTCTCGCGCAGCTCGCGCAAAAAGGCGCCGTACAGTTCCGGCACCGCGTAGCCCACGGTGTCGGGAATGTTGATCGTGGTCGCACCTTCGGCGATCACCGCCTCCAGCACCCGGCAGAGGAAGTCCACCTCGGAGCGGTAGCCGTCTTCGGGCGAGAACTCCACGTTGTCGGTGAAGCGCCGCGCAAAGCGCACGGCGAGCTTGGCCTGCTCGTAGACCTGCTCGGGAGTCATCCGCAACTTCTTTTCCATGTGCAGCGGCGAGGTGGCGATGAAGGTGTGGATGCGCTTGTTGTCGCTGGCGGCGAGCGCCTCGGCCGCGCGGCTGATGTCGCGATCGTTGGCGCGCGCCAGCGAGCACACAGTCGAGTCGCGCACCGTGTTGGCAATCGCTCGCACCGCCTCGAAGTCGCCGTTGGAGCTGGCGGCAAAACCCGCCTCGATCACATCCACCCGCAGCCGCTCCAACTGGCGCGCGATGCGCAGCTTTTCCTCGCGCGTCATCGAGGCGCCGGGGCTTTGCTCGCCGTCGCGCAAGGTCGTGTCGAAGATGATGAGGCGGTCGGTCATGGCGGTCTCCAGATGGATTTCTGCCTGCCTGCTCGGGGCGGGCGGCGGGACTTC
Organism: Burkholderiales bacterium; assembly: GCA_021298875.1. GTDB lineage: Bacteria > Pseudomonadota > Gammaproteobacteria > Burkholderiales > Burkholderiaceae_F > JAJTHJ01. Next base: position 5,743 of record JAJTHJ010000165.1, read on the forward strand.
CGGGTTGTGGGGAAAGGGGATCAGCTGCGCGCGGGGCGCAGCAGTAGCAGCAGGCCCGAGGCGATCGGGGCTGCGGCAAGAGCAGTGGCGGTGAAGGATACGCGAGGCATGGGACGCACTATAGGGCCAAAGCGAACAACCGGCAAACGACGTTCACTTGGCTTCCGCAGTCGGCGCCGGCGGCTTCGGTTTGGCGGGGTTGGCCTCGCCGCGCCACCAACGCCACGCGCCGTAGACGTAGCCCGAGAGCGCGTACGCACAGAAGAGCGCAAAGAGCGCTATCGGCGGATCGACCAGCACGAAGAAGATCAGCAGCAAAGCCACCACCAACACCCAGAACGGCACGCTGCGGCTGAAGTGGAAACTCTTGCCGCTGTAAAACGGCGCGCTGGAGACCATCGTCAGGCCGGCGTACAGCGTCAGCGCGGTGCCGACCCAGGGCATTGCCGCATCCGTTAGGCGGATCTTGTTGTCGATCACCAGCCAGACGAAGCCCGCAATCAGCGCCGCCGCCGCTGGGCTGGGCAGACCCTGGAAGAATCGCTTGTCCACCACGCCGAGGTTGGAGTTGAAGCGTGCCAGCCGCAGCGCCGCGCAGGCGCAGTAGACGAAGGCCGCGGCCCAACCGACGCGCCCCAAGTCCTTCAGCAACCACTCATAGATCACCAGCGCCGGCGCCACGCCAAAGGACACCATGTCCGCCAGCGAATCCAGTTGCTCGCCGAAGGCGCTCTGCGTGTTGGTCATCCGCGCCACGCGGCCGTCCATACCGTCGAGCAACATCGCGGCGAAGATCGCCACCGCGGAGACCTCAAAGCGCCCGTGCATCGCCTGCACCACCGCGAAGAACGCCGCGAACAGCGCCGCCAGCGTGAACAGGTTCGGCAGCAGACGGATCAACCCGCGCCGCTGCGGCGGCACGCCCACCGGCACGTCGACCGGCAGCAGCGGGCGCGCCTTGCGCCGACGCAGGCGCATCGGGCTCATAGCTCGGCGATGATGGTGGTGGTCGCCGCGACCTTGTCGCCGACCGCCACTTTCGGTCGCGCCGCGAGCGGCAGGTACAGATCCACCCGCGAGCCGAAGCGGATGAAGCCGTAGCGCTGTCCACGCGTCAGCACATCGCCCGCCTTGACGTAGCAGAGGATGCGCCGAGCGATCAGCCCGGCCACCTGCACGACGGCGATGTGCTCGCCGCTCGCCAGCCGCAGCACCACGGCGTTGCGCTCGTTCTCGGTGGAGGCCTTGTCCAAATCGGCGTTGATGAACTTACCGGGCGAGTACTCGACCCGCTCCACCGTCCCATCGACCGGCGCGCGGTTGCTGTGGACATTGAACACGTTCATGAACACGCTGATGAGCAGCGCATCACGGTCCAAGTAGGAGTCGCGCACCCGCTCGACCTTGACGATGCGCCCGTCGGCCGGAGCCAACACCGCGTTCGTTTGCGCCGGCACCGTGCGCGGCGGATCGCGGAAGAACTGGATCACGAACACGGCCACGAGCCACAGCGGAGCCGACCAGGCGCCGGCCAAGGCGGTGGCCAGCACGGCGGCCGCGACGCTGGCGCCAATGTACGGCCAGCCCTCGCGGGCAAGCAATGGATGCGGGTAGTGGGACACGGGCGGCGGCCTGCTTCGGTGGAGGCCGCAATGGTAGCCGCAAGCCGTCTCTCAAGGGGCTGCCGTGTAGACTGCGCGCCGCCCCGTGTCGCCCCTTCCCCGAGCCATGAGCCCCTCGCCGTTTTCCGCCGTTCCGTTTGCGCCGCGCGACCCGATCCTCGGCCTGAGCGAAGCCTTCGCCGCCGATCCGCGGCCCACCAAAGTCAATCTCGGCGTCGGCGTGTACGTGGACGAAAACGGCAAGATTCCGGTGCTGCGCGCAGTGCGCGAAGCCGAGCAGGCACGGGCCGCGACCGCCGCGCCGCGCGGCTACTTGCCGATCGACGGCATCGCCGCCTACGACGCCGCGGTGCAGAAGTTGCTGTTCGGCGAGAACTCGCTGCTCGTCGCCAGCGGCCGCGTGGTCACCGCACAGGGGCTGGGCGGCACCGGCGCGCTCAAGATCGCCGCCGACTTCCTGCGCCGCGCACTGCCGAACGCGACCGTGTTGATCAGCGACCCGAGCTGGGAAAACCACCGGGCGCTGTTCGAGCAGGCGGGCTTCGTGGTCGAGAACTACCCCTACTACGACGCAGTCACTAACGGTTTGGACTTCGTGGGCATGAGCGCCGCCCTGCGCGCTGCCGCGCCGGGCACGGTCGCCGTCTTGCATGCCTGCTGCCACAACCCGACCGGCGTCGATCTGGACGCCGCGCATTGGGCCGAGGTCGTGCGCATCGTGCGCGAGCGGCAGTTGATTCCGGTGCTCGACTTCGCCTACCAGGGATTCGGCGACGGCATCGACGCCGACGCGACCGCGATCAAGCTCTTTGCCGACTCGGGTCTCGATTTCTTCGTCGCCAGCTCGTTTTCCAAATCGTTCTCGCTCTATGGCGAGCGCGTCGGCGCGTTGACCGTGGTCGCTGCCGACAAGGATGAGGCTACGCGCATCTTGAGTCAGATGAAGCGCGTGATCCGCGCCAACTATTCCACACCGCCGACGCACGGCGGCAGCGTGATCGCGGCGATCCTCGGCGACGCCCGGCTGCGGGCGCTCTGGGAAGAAGACCTGGCGGGCATGCGCGACCGGATCAAGGCCATGCGCCAGCATTTGATCGATGGGCTGAAGACGCGTGGCGTGACGCGCGATTTCTCCTTTGTGCTGCGCCAGCGCGGCATGTTCTCCTACTCGGGCTTGACCCCCGAGCAGATGCAGCGGCTCGCCAGCGACTTCGGCATCTATGGCCTGTCCACCGGCCGCATCTGCGTGGCCGCGTTGAACCCGCGCAACATCGACGCGGTGTGCGACGCCATCTCCGCCGTGCTGTGACCGCGCTGCACCGATATAATGCGCGTCTCATTCCCCGATAGCTCAGTCGGTAGAGCGACGGACTGTTAATCCGCAGGTCCCTGGTTCGAGCCCAGGTCGGGGAGCCAAAGTCAGGCGGCCGGCACTGGCCTGCCAACAAAAACGCCCGGACGAACCGGGCGTTTTTGCTTGGACAGCGTGCGATCAGTTGATCGGCGTCTTTTTGCCGCCGGGATAGTTGTACAGCGTGGTAGCGGCGTTCATCAGTTCACCCGTCTTGTCGAAGCGCACCTTGGTCGTGACGCCGTCCTAGTCGATCGAGGCCAGCACCGGCAGATACTTCGCCGGATCGGTCGAGTTGGCCTTCTGCATCGCCGCGGCGAGCGTCATCACCGCGTCGTAGACGTACGGGGCATAGACTTGGATCGGCTCCTTGTACTTGGCCTCGAAGCGGGCGCGGAAGTCCTTGCCCTTGGGCATCTTGTCGAGCGAGGCGCCGCCCTCGGCGCAGATCACCTTGTCGCTGATCGCATCGCCGGCGAGCTTGGCAATCTCCACCGTGCAGATGCCGTCGCCACCAAGCACCGGGACGTTCAAACCCAGCTGCTTCATCTGCCGCAGCATCGGACCGGCCTGCGTGTCCATGCCGCCGTAGAAGACGACTTCGGGGTTCTGCGCGCGGATGGTGGTCAAAATGGCGTTGAAGTCGGTTGCCTTGTCGTTGGTGAACTGACGCGACACAACCGTGGCGCCGTTTTCCTTGGCCACCTTCTCGAAAATGTCGGCCACACCCTGCCCGTAGGCGGTACGGTCGTCGATGATGGCCACGCGCTTGGCCTTCAGCGTCTTGGTGGCGTAGTTGGCCGTGGCGGCGCCGAGCGCGTTGTCGTTGGCGATGATGCGGAACGCCGTGTTGAAGCCCTATTGCGTGTAGCGCGGGTTGGTCGCCGCCGGCGTGATCTGCGGAATGCCGGCATCGAAGTAAATCTTCGAGGCCGGAATCGTCGTGCCGGAGTTCAGGTGCCCGACCACGCCGTTGACCTTAGCGTCCACGAGCTTTTGCGCCACCGCGGCACCCTGCTTGGGATCGGCCGCATCGTCTTCGCTGATCAGGCGGAAGCGCACCTTCTTGCCGCCGATGGTGAGGTTACGCGCGTTCAGGTCTTCGATCGCCATGATCGCGCCGCGCTCGTTGTCCTTGCCGTAGTGGGCCTGCCCGCCGGACAGCGGAGCGACGTGGCCGATCTTCACTTCGACCACATCCTGGGCCAGCACCGGGCCGGCCGCGAGCGCTGCGGCGATGGGCAGCAGCTTCAAAGCAGAAATCTTCATTGTCGTCCTCCTGAGTTGGGGGCCACGCGGCCCGAACCGGGCAGTGTATCCAATCATCCGAGCGCACCGGTCGGCCACCGCTCAGTCGATTAGTAGCGCCGCTGCAAACACGCCGATCATGCTGAAGACGATGGCCAGCTTGGCGACCGTGCCGGCGAGCAGGCCCAGCCAGGTGGCGATGCCGACCCGCCCGGCGCGCAACGCGTCGCGATGGGCGATGAACTCACCGATCGCCGCACCGACGAGCGGCAGCACGAACACGCCAACCAAGCCGGCGAAGATGCCGGCCACGGTGCCGAGTGCGGCACCGATCAGGCCGTACTTGCTGGCCCCGGCGCGCTGGGCGGCCACAGTGCTCGCGACGTAATCGAGCGCCACCCCTGCCAGCGCCAGCAGCGTGCACAGGCCCAGCGCCACGGGCCCGATCTTCTGAAACTGGTCGATCCACGCCGCGAGCACGATGCCGGCCAGCACCAACAGCACGCCCGGCAAGGCCGGCAGCACCGTGCCGGCCACACCGACCAGCATCATCGCCACCGCCAGCACCCAGAGCAGTATGTCCATCGGTCAGCCTCGCTTGAGCACGATGCTTTCGAGCACGCCGGCCACGTCCTTGCACATGTCGGTCAACGACTCCAGCACTTCGTACACCGCCTTCAACTTGACGATCTGGCGCGCGTCCGGCTCTTCGCGAAACAGCCGCGACATCGCCGCGCGCAGTACATGGTCGGCCTGCGCTTCGAGTTCATCGACCTCGGCGCACAGCGCCAGCACCGCCGTCGGCGAGGGCAACCGCGCCAGTTGGCCGACCGCCTGCTCCAGCTTCAGCATGGCCTCCACTGCCAGATCGGCCAACCGCTGCGCCTCGGGCGTGACGGCGAGCAGGTGATACAGGTGCAGCGACTGCGCGGCGTCTTCGGCCAGATCGATCACGTCGTCCAGGCGGCTCGCCAGCGCGTGCACCTCGGCCCGCGCAAACGGCGGGAAGAGCGAGGTCCGCAGCCGCGCCTGCACCTGATCGTCCACGCCGTCGGCGCGCTTTTCGATCTCTTCGATCTCACGCACGCGGCGGGCCGGGTCGCGCACGTCGTGCTGCAGTTGCGCCATGACGCGCAGCGCCTCCACGGCCAGCGCCGCCTGCGCCTCGAACAGCGGGTAGAAGCTGCGATCCACCGGCCGCAGACGGCGCAACAGGCGACGCCAGAACGGCCGCGGCTCGCGCGCCTCCGGAGCGAACTGCGCGCTCATCTCAAAATGGGGCGCCGCTGCCGGCGGCCAGATTGTCGAAGCGCGTGTACTCGCCACGGAACGCGGTGCGCACCGTGCCCAGTGGCCCGTTGCGCTGCTTGAGGATGATGACTTCCGCCACGCCCTTGTCCTGCGTCTCCTTGTTGTACTGCTCGTCGCGGTAGATGCCGAGGATCACGTCGGCGTCCTGTTCGATCGCGCCGGACTCGCGCAGATCGGCCATCAGCGGTCGCTTGTCGTTGCGCGACTCGACCGCGCGATTGAGCTGCGACAGCGCGATCACCGGCACCTGCATCTCCTTGGCCAGCCCCTTCAGCGAACGGGAAATCTCGGAGATCTCCGTCGCGCGATTCTCGCCCTGCCCGCTCGCCGCCATCAGTTGTAGGTAATCGACGATGATCAAGCCCGGCTTGCCGGCGCTCTTGCGCATGCGCCGCGCTCGGGCGCGCAGTTCGATCGGGTTCAGCCCAGGCGTCTCGTCGATAAAGAGCGGCGCGTCGTGCAGCTTGGCCATCGCATCGGTGAGTCGCCCCCAGTCGTCCTGCTCCAGCCGGCCGCTGCGCAGCCGCTGCTGGTCGATGCGTCCGACCGATCCCAGCATTCGCAGCGCCAGTTGCCCTGCGCCCATTTCCATCGAGAACACGAACACCGGCCACTTTTCGCGGATCGCCACGTGCTCGCCGATGTTGAGCGCCAGCGAGGTCTTACCCATCGACGGGCGGCCGGCAATGATCACCAGATCGCCGGGTTGCAGGCCGGAGGTCATCCGGTCGAGGTCGGTGTAGCCGGTCGGGATACCGGTCACGTCGTTCGGGTTCTTGCGGTCGAAAAGCTCCTGAATCCGCTCCATCACGCGTGTGAGCAGCGGCTGGATTTCGGTGAAGCCCGCGCGGCCGCGGGCACCCTCTTCCGCGATGTTGAAGACGCGCGCTTCGGCTTCGTCGAGAATCTGTTTGGTGTCGCGCCCCTGCGGATTGAGCGCGGAAGTGGCGATCTCGTCGCCGGCGGAAACCAGCCGGCGCAGGATCGAGCGGTCGCGCACGATCTCCGCGTAACGGCGGATGTTGGCGGCCGAAGGCGTGTTCTGCGCCAGCGCGTTGAGGTAAACGAGGCCGCCGGCCTCATCAGCCCGGCCCGCGGTTTGCAGGCCTTCGTAGACGGTCAGCGCATCGGCCGGCTTGTCCAGGTCGATCAGCCGGCTGATCTCGCGATAAATGAGCTTGTGGTCGTGCCGGTAAAAGTCTTCGGCATTGAGCGAGTCGCCGATCCGGTCCCAAGCCTCGTTGTCGATCAGCAGGCCGCCCAGGACGGCCTGCTCGGCATCGATCGAGTGCGGCGGCGTACGAACCGCCGCCAGTTGCGGATCGACCAAGGGGGAGTTCATCGACGCTCCAATTCAGAGCCGATGACTATAGCCGCGCGACGGCGAGTTAGCGGCCCGCCTCGCGCGCCCAGCCGTGCACTTACGCCGCTTCGCCCGAGATGGCGACGGCGATCTCCGTAGTCACGTCGGTGTGCAGCGCGATCGTCAACTTGTGCTCGCCGACCTGCTTCAGCGGTCCCTGCGGCATGCGGATCTGCGCCCGCTCGACCTTGTGGCCCAGCCGCGCCAGCGCCTCGGCGATGTCGACATTGGTGACCGAGCCGAAGAGCCGCCCGTCCACCCCCGCCTTGGCGCCGATGTGCACGGTGAGGCCGTTGAGTTTCTCCGCCAACGCCTGCGCTGCCGCCAGCCGCGCGGCCTGCGCCGCTTCGAGCTCGGCGCGGCGAGCTTCGAACCCCTTCAGCGCCGCTTCGGTGGCGCGGCGCGCCTTGCCGTGCGGGATCAGGTAGTTGCGGGCGTAGCCTTCCTTGACTTTGACCACGTCGCCCAGTTGGCCGAGATTGGCCACGCGATCGAGCAGAATGACTTGCATCGTCGTCTCCCGCGCCGGTTAGTGGTTGTCCGAGTATGGCAGCAGCGCCAGGAAGCGCGCCCGCTTGATCGCGGTGTCCAGCTGGCGCTGGTAGTGCGCCTGGGTGCCGGTCAGCCGCGCCGGGATGATTTTGCCGTTGTCGTGAATGAAGTCGCGCAGCACGTCGACATCCTTGTAGTCGATGGTCTCGACCTTTTCCGCCGTGAAACGGCAGAACTTCTTGCGCTTGAACAGCGCATTTTGCTTGTCGCGCCGCGGCGCGCCCTTGCCCTTGCCTTTGCTCTTGCCAAAACGTCCAGTAGCCATTTGGTCAAACTCCCGTAACCGGTTCGATGGTGTCGATGTGAATCCTGAGCCTGCTCGTGCGCTTGCTGCGGGGGGCGATGAAGCCGGTGAAATCGAACTCGCTGCCCAGTGCAGCGATGTTCAACCGCTCGGCCGCGGCCCCCAGTGCAATCGCGTCGAACTCGAAGTCCAGCGTGCGCGGCAGCCGTGCCTCGTTGACGGCACCGCGGTAATGCAGGGTCGCTTCCAGCACCGGCACACCGGCCGGCGTGACCCGCAGCACCGCGCGGCCCGCAAGCTGCGCGCGCAGGCGAACTTCGTTCAAGCCGCCGCTGCCGCCGGCGCTGCTGCGGCCGGAGCCGCCGCCGCGGCCTGCTCGGCCGCCGCTTTGCGCGCTTCGTCACGCTCGACGATCTTCATCATCGGCGAGGCCGACGTGACGGCCGTTTTCATGCCGACCGTCAGGTGGCGCAGCACCGCGTCGTTGTAGCGGAAGGCGTGTTCGAGCTCGTCGAGCGTGGACTTGCCGCACTCGATGTTCATCAGCACGTAGTGCGCCTTGACGAGCTTTTGCAGCGGATAGGCCAGTTGGCGCCGGCCCCAGTCTTCGACCCGGTGCACCGCGCCGCCCTGGCCGGCGATCAGCGCCTTGTAGCGCTCGATCATCGCCGGCACCTGCTCGCTCTGGTCCGGGTGAACGATGAAACAGATTTCGTAGTGACGCATCGAGACTCCTTATGGGTAAGCCACCCCGGGCGTCGATGTTCCGGGTGTGGCAAGGTCGTCGGAAAAGCCCGCGATTTTAACCGCAGAGCGGTCCGCAGCGCAAAGCGCAGTCCGTGCTCAGGACGGGAAGAGCGACGGCAGCACGGCCGCCGCCGGGCCGCGGATCAGGTGATCGGCCACGTCGTCGAGTTCGGACTCGTTGGGATTGACCACGACCACCGTCGCCCCGGCGCGCTTGGCGGCCGCCGGCAGCCCGGCCGCCGGAGTGACAAGGCCGGAGGTGCCGACCACCAGCATCGCGTCGCAGTCCACCGCGGCCTGTTGGGCCGCGTCGAGCACGTCGGGGTCGAGCATCTCGCCAAACCACACCACGTCCGGCCGCAGCCAGTTGCCGCAGCGCGGGCAGCGCGGCGGCTCGCCGGGCGGCAGTTGCCGCGGCTCGGCGACGAACGTCCCGCACTGCGCGAAGCACTTGCTGCGCAGCAGGTTGCCGTGCAGTTCCAGCACGTTGCGGCTGCCAGCGCGGGCGTGCAGGCCATCGACGTTCTGCGTGATCAGGTCGAACTGCGCAAAGCGCGCGGCGGCCGGCGCCAGCGCCAGGTGCCCGGCGTTGGGCTGGGCGCCGGCAACGAGTTCACGCCGCCACGCATACCAGCGCCAGACCAGCGCCGGATCGGCGGCAAAGCCTTCGCGCGAGGCGAGTTGCATCGGGTCGAACTGCGCCCAAAGCCCGCGTTGCGTGTCGCGGAAGGTCGGCACGCCGCTTTCGGCGGAAATTCCGGCGCCGGTCAACACGGCGACCCGGTGCGCGCGCGCAAGCCGCCGCGCAGCCGCGGCGATGGCCGCCTCGGTCATGCCGCGGGCGCCGGCTGCGCGGGCAGGCGCGGATCAATCAACGCGAACCACAGCGGCGGCACGAGGGCCGCCACCACCATCGTCGGATAGCCGGCGGGCAGTTGCGGCGCCTGCGGCATCGAGCGCAGCGTCTCGAAGGGCCGCTCCATGTGTGCGTGGTGATCCGAGTGCAGTTGCAGGTTGAGCAGCAGCCAGTTGGACAGTGTGTAGTCGGCGTTCCACGAATGGCGCGGTGCGACCGCTTCGTAGCGCGCGCCGTCGCGGCTGCGACGCAGCCCGTAGTGTTCGACGTAATTGACGACCTCCAGCAGCGTGAAGGCAAACACGCCCTGCACGATGAAGAACGCCAGCCCTTTTTCGCCGGCGGCGAGCCACGCCGCGGCGACGAGCGCTACCGAAAGCAGGCTGCCCGTTAGCACCCAATTACGCAGGCTCCACGCGCTGCCGCCAGTGCGCGAAAGGCGCAATGCCTCCAGCCGCCAGGCGTGGATGAAACTGCCGCCGACCGAACGCAGCCAGAAGCGATAGACGTTCATCCCGCGCGGCGCGGTGGCGGGGTCGTCGGGCGTGCCCACCCGCACATGGTGGCCGCGCACGTGCTCGACGAAGAAGTGGCCGTACAGCACCGTCACCAGCAGCGCTTTGGCGAGCGCGCGGTCGAGCCGGCTGGCGCGATGGCCGAGTTCGTGTGCGACCGTGATGCCGATGCCGCCAGTCACCGTGCCGACTGCAAGGGCGAACACCAGCAGTTCGCCCCACCCGAGCCGCGGCGCGATCGTGACCGCCGCCACCAACAGCACCGCTTGCACCGGCACTTGCGCCCGCGGCACCCAGCGCGCCCACGCCAGCGGCCGGTCGAGCGGCGGCGGCTGCCCCCGGTTACCGATCGCCGCATCGAGCAGTGGAATCAACACGAAGGTGATCGCGAGCGTCAGCCACGGCATGCCGTGCGCGACGCCATAGAGCGGCGACAACGAGAATCCGACCAGCAGCACAAAGGTGGCAATGCCGGCCAACATGGGAGTAATGTTGCATGCCGTTCGACTACCGCGCAATCGCCTGCGCGCGTTGCCGTTGGGTTTCAAACAAACACACTCCGGCGGCAACCGAGACGTTCAGGCTGTCCACCGTCCCTTGCAGCGGGATGCGCGCCAGCCAATCGCAGCGTTCGCGCGTCAGCCGGCGCAGGCCCTCGCCTTCCGCCCCGAGCGCCCAGCCGAGCGGGCCGGTGAGGTCGAGTTCATAGACGCTGCGCTCCGCCTCGCCCGCGGCGCCGGCGATCCACACGCCCTCCTGCTTCAGCTCCTCCATCGCGCGCGCGAGGTTGGTCACCGCGACCAGCGGCACGGTTTCCGCAGCGCCCGCCGCGGCCTTGGCCACCACCGGCGACATCGCCGCCGAGCGGTCGCGCGGCACGATCACCGCCTGCGCGCCAGCGGCGTCCGCCGTGCGCAGGCAGGCGCCCAGGTTGCGCGGGTCGGTCACGCCGTCGAGCAATAGCAACAGCGTGCCGGGGCCGACCTTGCCGAGTACGTCGTCCAGCGTGGCGGCGACCTTGCTCTCGCCCGCTTCGCACACCGCCACCACGCCTTGATGCGGTACTTCGCCTGCCAGCCCGCGCAGGCGCTGCTCATCGACCGGCAGCACGCGCACACCGGCGTCCGTCGCGCCATCGAGCAGGCGGCGCATCCGCCCATCGTGCCGGCCAGCGGCGACGTACAACGCTTCGATGCTGCGCGGCGCCCGCTTCAGCCGCGCCGCAACCGCGTGGAAGCCGGCAAGGACTTGTCCTTTCATCAGCGGCCCCGCTTACGCGATTTGCTCGCCGACTTGCCGCCCATGCCCCGCTTGCCGCTGCGCGCCTCCCGCACGGCGTGGCGGGCGCGGCGCTCTTTCACGCTCTCGCCGCGCTTGCGCTCGGCCTTGGCCGGCCGCGGCTCTTCGGTGTCGGCTACGACGCGACGCTCGCCGGGGCGCACTAGGCGAAAGTCGATCCGCCGCGCCTCCAGATTCACGCGCGCCACCTGCACGGTGACGCGGTCGGCCAGGCGGTAGCGCAGGCCCGTGCGCTCGCCGCGCAGCTCGTGCAGCGCTTCGTTGTAGGTGAAGTACTCGGAGCCAAGCTCGGACACATGCACCAGCCCCTCGACGAAAAGATCGTCCAGCACGATGAACAAGCCAAACGGAACCACGGAGGCCACGGTCCCGCTGTAGACCTCGCCGACGCGCTCGCGCATGTAGTAGCTCTTCAGCCACGCCTCCACGTCGCGCGTGGCTTCGTCGGCGCGCCGCTCGTTGGCCGAGCAGACCATCCCGAGCTTCTCCCAGCGGCCCAGCACTTCGCGCGCATCGGGCGCGCTGCGTTTGCGGCGACCGGTTGCCGGGGCCTCCCCCTCGCCCGGCGGCACGTAGATCGACCCGGACAGGATCGCCTTGATCGCCCGATGCGTCAGCAGGTCCGGGTAGCGGCGGATCGGCGAGGTGAAGTGCGTGTAGGCGGGGTATGCGAGGCCAAAGTGCCCGCTGTTGTGCGGGCTGTAGATCGCTTGCTGCATCGAGCGCAGCATGACGGTGTGCAGCAGTTGCCGGTCGGGCCGCGCCTGCACCTCGGCAATCAGCTTCGCGTAGTCGGCAGGGCGCGGCGCGTCGCCGCCCCCCAGTTGCAGGCCGAGCGAGCGCAGCAGCGCGCGCAAGTTGGCCAGGCGCTCGGGCGTCGGCCCTTCGTGCACGCGGTACAGGCCCATGTGCTTGTGGCGCGCGAGCAAGTCCGCCGCGCAAGTGTTGGCGGCTAGCATGCACTCTTCGATCAGCTTGTGCGCGTCGTTGCGGCTGCGGGC
>JAJTHJ010000375.1 GCA_021298875.1 Burkholderiales bacterium
AACCTGTTTGTCGGCTGCGGCTTCAACTCGATGGGCATCGCCAGCGGCGGCGGCGCGGGCAAGGCGCTCGCCGAATGGATCGTGCAGGGCGAGCCGACGATGGATTTGTGGCCGGTGGACGTGCGGCGCTTTGCCGCCTTCAACGGAAACGAAAGCTGGCTTCACGACCGCATCGCCGAAGTGCTGGGCCTGCACTACAAGATGCCCTGGCCCAACCGCGAGTTGGAAAGCGCGCGCCCGTTCCGCCGCTCGCCGCTCTATGCGCATCTGGCGCGCGCCCACGCCTGCTTCGGTTCCAAGATGGGCTGGGAACGCGCCAACTTCTTCGCGCCCAGCGCGGAGCAAGCACGGATCGAATACGGCTGGGGCCACCAGAACTGGCACCCTTGGGTCGCCGCCGAGCACCGCGCCTGCCGCGAGGCCTGCGCGCTCTTCGACATGAGTTCGTTTGCCAAGCTGCTGGTGCAGGGGCCGGATGCGTGGGCGCTCTTGCAGGGGCTGGCCGCCAACGACGTGCCGTGCACGCCTGGGACCACCGTCTATACGGGCCTGCTCAATGCTCACGGTGGCTATGAGAGCGACTTGACGATCACCTGCATCGACGAAGAGAGATTCCTCGTCGTGACCGGCAGCGCACAAGCCGAACGCGACCGCGATTTGCTCGAGCGCGCCTGTCTCCCCTCGCCCGCATCAGCGGGAGAGGGGCTGGGGGTGAGGGCAACCGAGCGCCACGAACTCGGCACCGCGGCGCGCCGCCTGAACTGCACCATCACCGACGTCACCCCCATGTACGCGATGCTCGCCGTGATGGGCCCACGCTCGCGCGAGCTGCTGACCCGCGTCTCCACCGCGCAGTTCGGCAACGAGCACTTCCCCTTCGGCGCCTCGCGCGAGATCGACCTCGGCTACGCTACCGTGCGCGCAACGCGCCGCACCTACGTCGGCGAACTCGGCTGGGAGCTTTACGTACCGGTGGAATTCACGGTCGGCGTCTACGAGGCGCTGATGGAGGCGGGCCGCGACCTGGGCCTCGTCAACGCCGGCTACTACGCGGTGGAGTCACTGCGGCTGGAGAAGGGCTACCGCGCCTGGGGCCGCGAACTGACGCCGGACATCAACCCCTACGAGGCCGGCCTCGGCTTTGCGGTCAAGCTCGACAAGGAAGGCGGCTTCCGCGGCCGCGAGGCGCTGCTGCAAGCGCGCGAACGAGGGGTCAGGCGCCGCATCGTCTCGCTGGTCGTCGATGCGCCGCACACCAACCTGTGGGGCAACGAGTTGATCTTGCGCGACGGCGTGCCGGTCGGCTTCGTCACCTCCGCCGCCTTCGGCCACACCCTCGGCAAACCGGTCGCGCTGGGGTTAATCACACGCACCGATGGGCTGGCGGACAAGGCGTGGCTCGAAGCCGGCCGCTATGAAGTCGATCTGGCCGGCGAGAAGTTCGCCGCAGTGGTGTCACTGAAAGCGCCGTAGGACAGCGAAGGGATTCGCCTCGAACGGTGAAAGGGCGGTAGCGAACCGATGCGCCCGCCAAACCGACTCCGCGCCCAAGCTCTCGAAAGGCAGCACGCTTGGTCACGCCATCGCCTCGTCGATGGCCGCATGGAGAATTCTGAAACTACGGGACCGGCTTCGTGCCGGGTCGATATGAGCCGCGATCGCACGCGCTGCCTCGATCTTTGGTAGCCCGCCCTTGAAGTATCCGTGTTTGCGCATGACGCGCTCGAACGTCTCCCAGGTTCCGCCGGCGATGGCATCGGAGTCGCGTAGTCCTTGGCGATAGGGCACGGTAGATGCCACTCTCGGATAGGCCGCTCGAACCGCCTGCCAGTCGCCGAAGTACCACGCCTCGAGTTCTTCGATGGCGATGCGATTGACGAGTTGCCATTGCGGGGTGCCACTGCTTGTTCGCGTTCGCAGCCCCGCGCGTTGGGCAATCGCTTCCAGTCGCGCCTTGAGTTCCAGACAGTCTTCATTGTCTCGGTCGACGATGACGACGATGCGCCAATCCTCGGGCAACCATTCGGCGTACCCGCGCAGGCGGACTTCAAGCTTGTTCTGAAGGTCACCTTTGCCCTGAAAGGGATGCAATCCGAACGTGCGATCTCGAGGCAGCAACCGGGGTAACAGCACACCCAGGAAGGCTTCCATTGAGGGCTCTTCGACCAATACCTCGATGCGGGAGGTCGGCATACTCAGCGCTCCGCGAGCGGTCTCGTCGGCGCGCCCTGATTCGCCAGCGGGTCGCCCACGGCAAGCTGGCCTTCCATCCATAAATGGCCGAGCAAGGCGCCGCTCTCGACGAAATCCGGAACCCCCCGCAGATCGATGGCACGCCGCGTCTGCGTATAGCCATGCTCATCGCGCCAAAGCACGCGAACCTCCTCCGGTCGCAGCGCGTTCAAGAAGAACGGCGAATGCGTCGTGACAAGAAGTTGGGTGCGCGCACTGGCGTCGCGGCACTCTTCGGCAAGCTCCGGCAGCAAGCGGGGGTGGAGAAAGTTTTCCGGTTCTTCGATACCGATGAACGGTGGGGGCGTCGGGTCGTGGAGCAGCACCAAGTAGGCAAGTATTTTCAGAGTGCCGTCCGACGCAAATCGCGCCAGCACCGGATGGCTGAACGGGGCATCCTTGATTTGCAGCGACAGCCGACCATCGGGCATCGTTTCGGCGAGCACACGTTCGATCCGCGGCACCCGCCGCCGCAGGATCTCGAAAATGCGGCTCAGTCGCTCGGGATGCTGTTCGGCCAGGTACTGAATCACGTTGGCGACGTTATCGCCAGATTTGGTCAGTCGGTCTTGCGGCCCCGCCTCCGGTTGTCCGCGCGCCCCTTCGGCGGACAGGTAAGACACGTACCAGCCCGTGATGAAGTCCCGCAACGCCGCGACACGTGGGTGCTCGGCAAACTGGCCGAGCGCATTGACGGCCAGCAAATCGGCCGATTTCAGCGGCGTGTCGATCCGTTGATCCTGTTCGTCGGGTTGTTCGCCACTTACGGCACGGCCGTGACCCTCCTTGTAGTCCAAGAAGCGGAACGGTTGGCCGTGGCTGCCACGCTTCCAGCGCAGCCACTCCTCGACCACGACCGGAGCACCCTGCCGCTCGTCGACGGCCAAGTGGTAAGTAATCAAGGGAAAGGTCGGTTCGCGATACTTGATCTCGATCGATACCGGACCTTCGCCACCCCGCGTCTTCAACTCCTTGGCTCGTCCCCGCTTGTCCCAAGCGCGACGCAGACCGAGCTCGAAACACTCGGCAAGAAAGGCGAAGACATCGAACACCGTCGATTTGCCGCTGCCGTTTGGCCCAAGCAAGGCTGTCAGCGGCGTCAAATCCCTGAACTCGACTTCTCGCAGTGCGCGGAAGTTCTGCACCTTCAAGTACTCGATCCGCGCAGGCGCCCGAGGCTTTTCGGCAATCTTGTTCATGTGACGGCCCCGAAAACTCCCGCTCCGAGAAGTAACGCACTGCGCAATCGCACCGGTTTCCCCAAAGCGAGTGTGCCTCAAATCCTAACAGCGAACGTGCATCGCGGACCCCGTCACGCGGTAAGCCCCTTGTCGCTCGGCGCCCGCCGCCGCGCCACCCAGTAGCCTGCACCCTGCGCGCCATAGCGCTCGGCGTGCGCTTGCTCATACCCGAGTTCGAAGCGATCTCCGGGCCGCAGATGGCGCACGGTGTCGCCGACGGTCAGCCAGAGTTCGCCCTCCGTCACCAGCGCACGCGCCGCGAAGGGATGGGTGTGCGCATCGAGCACCAGGTCGGGCGGCCAGCGGCGCTCCAGCACTTCGTCGTGGCCGGCGGCGCGGGCTTCGGCGGCGAACGCTTCGATCTCCGTCGCATTCATGGACGATCCTCCCGCGGCAGTTTGCATTGCCACGCGAGTCTATCGGCCATCGACGACCCGCGCGTTATGCTCGCGCGGCCTCCTCGCTAGCCCGCCCCGCCTTGTCGCTCGCCGTCTCTTTCGCCGTCCTGCTCGCCGCGCTGCTGCACGCCAGTTGGAACGCGCTCATCAAGGGCGGGCGCGACGTGCTGCTCGATACCTCGGCCATCGTGGTCGGTGCGGGCGTGGTGGCGATTCCGTTCCTGTTCGTGGTGCCGGTGCCGGCGCGCGAAAGCTGGCCGTTCATCGCGGCGTCGGTGACGATCCACCTCGCCTACTACTACCTGCTGGTGGCCGCCTATCGGGTGGGCGACTTGTCGCTCGTCTACCCGCTGATGCGTGGCGTGGCGCCGCTGCTGACCGCCGTGCTCGGCGTGGCACTCCTGGGCGAAGTGCCGTCGGCCTTCGGCTGGGCAGGAATGCTGGCGATCTCCGGCGGCGTGTTCCTGCTCGCCTACCGCGCGCTTGGCCACGCGCCGTCGCGTGCGGCCATTGGCTTTGCGTTGACCAATGCGGCGGTGATCGCCGCCTACACGCTGGTCGACGGCACGGGCGCGCGCCGTGCGGGCGACGCCTGGGGCTACATTGTGTGGCTCTTCGTGCTGGACATGCTGCCGTTTTCGCT
>JAJTHJ010000274.1 GCA_021298875.1 Burkholderiales bacterium
CCTGGTGCCCGCCGACGAGAAAGGCGGCTACATCATCCGCACCAGCGCGGAAGACGCCACCGAAAACGATCTGGCTGCCGACCTCGAATACCTGCGCAAGCGCTACCGGCAGATCGCGGAGCTCGCCACCCAGGCGCCGGCGCCGTCGCTGCTGTATCAGGAGCTGTCGCTGGCGCAGCGCGTGCTGCGCGATCTGACCACCGAGGAGACGAGCAGCATCCAGATCGACTCGCGCGAGAACTTCGTCGCGCTGCAAGCCTTTGCCGCCCAGTACGTGCCGCGCGCAGCGAACAAGCTCGCGCACTACACCGGCGAGCGGCCGCTGTTCGACCTGTATCCGATCGACGAAGAGATCGGCCGCGCGCTGAGCCGCCGGGTGGAGCTGAAGTCCGGCGGCTACCTGATCATCGACCAGACCGAGGCGATGACCACGGTGGATGTGAACACGGGCGGCTTCGTCGGCACCCGCAGCTTCGACGACACGATCTTCAAGACCAATCTGGAGGCCGCGCAGGCGATCGCGCGGCAGCTGCGGCTGCGCAACCTGGGCGGGATCATCGTCGTGGACTTTATCGACATGAGCAACGCCGAGCACCGCGAGGCGGTGCTGACCGAGTTCAAAAAGGCGCTGGCGCGCGACCGCGTACGGGTGACGGTGAGCGCCTTCACGCAGCTCGGGCTGGTGGAAGTCACGCGCAAGCGCACGCGCGAGTCGCTCGCGCACGTGCTGTGTGAGCCCTGCCCGACATGCAGCGGCCGCGGCGAGATCAAGACCGCGCGCACGGTGTGCTACGAAATCCTGCGCGACATCCTGCGCCAATCGCGGCAGTTCGGCGACTCGCTGGCGCCGACGCGCGAGTTCCGCATCCTGGCCGCGCAAAGCGTGGTCGATCTGTTTCTGGAGGACGAGTCGGCCTCGCTGTCGATGCTCGCGGACTTCATCGGCAAGCCGATCTCGATGCAGGTCGAAAGCGTCTACAGCCAGGAGCAGTACGACATCGTTCTCATGTAAGGACGGGTTGTCGGTTGATCGCGGTGCGGGTTCGCCGCGATGGAAAAGTGCCATGAAGCCGCCGTCGTCAGTGTTGATCGTCTCGCTGCGCTACCTGGGCGACGTGCTGCTCACTACGGGGGTCGCGCGCACGCTGCGCGCCGCCTGGCCGCAGGCACGCATCGGCATGCTGGTGTTCGCCGACACGGCGCCCATGCTCGAAGGCAACGCCGACCTCGATGCCGTGCACACGCTGCCCCGGCGCGCCGGGTGGGGCGAGCGGTTTCGTTTCGGCGCCGAGTTGCGGAACAGGTACGAACTGGCGCTGATCGTGCAGACCGGCGACCGGCCGCACCTGTACGGCTGGGCTGCCGCGCGGCGGCGGGTCGGCCTGGCACCAGCCAGAAGGAGCAAGCGCCTCTGGAAAGACCTGCTGCTGGCGCAGTCGCTGACCGCCGATGCCACCGCGCACCGCGTCTCTGAGTACGCGCGGCTGCCGGCGGCGCTCGGCTTTGGCGGCACACCACGGCTGCGACCGCCGACGGCCGGCCTGACCGCCGCGCAGTGCTCGGCCCTCACCGGCTTCGACGTGGAGAGCACGCCGTTTGCGCTGCTGCACCCCGCGCCGCGCCGCCGCTACAAGCGCTGGCACGCGGCCGGCTGGCGTGCGCTGATCGACGCGCTGCACGCACGCGGACTGCGGGTGGCCGTCACCGCCGCGCCGGTCGATGCGGAGCTGAGTTACGTGGCCGAAATGCTCGGCCCAGCGACATCCCAGGTGACCGACTTGCGCGGCAAGCTATCGCTCGCGCAAACGGCCGATCTGCTGCATCACGCCGCAGCCTACGTTGGCCCGGACACAGCCACCACGCACTTGGCCGCCGCCTGCGGCACGCCCACCGTGGCGTTGTACGGCCCGACCGACCCGACGCTGTGGGGGCCGTGGCCCGCCGACGGCCTCACCACTCCGTACGAAAAACGCTTTGCGCTGCAACGCCGCGGCAACGTGGCACTGTTGCAGAACGCCGATCTCGACTGCGTGCCCTGCCAGTTGGAAGGCTGCGAGCGCCACCGCGAAAGCTACTCGCGCTGCCTGGACGAACTGCCGGTCGAAGCGGTGCTCAGCGCACTGGACCGGCTTCAGGCCGCGCGCGCAGGCGGGTAGGGACGAGCCAGCATCACGCCGAGGAACATCGCCAGCAAGTGTCCCTCGGCAAAAGTCTTGAAGTGCGAGCTGAACAGGCTCGTCGCGCACCAGGCGAGCAGGATCGCCACCGCCACCCAACGGGCGGAGCTGCCGTCGCCGCGGTCGAGCAGCGCTGCGCCGATGTAGCCGAGAAAGACCAGCAGGCCGAGCACACCGAGTTCGGCGGCGAAGAACAGGTACTGGTTGTGCGGATCGACGGTCGGTGTCGCGCGCCAGTCGGTGTAACGGCCTTCGATTTCCTTTGCGTAGGCCGCGGCAAAGGCGCCGGTACCCACGCCGATCCACGGATGTTGCGCGACTACGCGCAGCGAGTTCTCGTACATCACCGCGCGTATGCCGAACGAGGTCAACTCGCCCTTGCCGGCCTGGGCGGTGCGGAACTCGTCCACCGCCACCGCCAGCCGCTCGCGCACGTTGGGCGTCAGCGCCGCGGCCAGTGCGACCAGCACCGCCACACCGAGCGCCCCCACCCGGTAGCGCGGCTCGCGCAGCATCGCCAGCGCAAACACGCCGACCATGATCAACAGCGCCAAGTGGCCGCTGCGGCCGATGGTCGGCACCAGCGCCGCCGCCGCCGCCAGCGCGCCGAGTACCAGCCAGGCCCAGCGGCGCGTACCGGCCGCCCCCAGCGCCAGCCAGATCGAACACAACACCGCGATCGCCAGCGCCATCCCCTGCGTGCCGCGGTTGCGCAGCAGGTCGCTGGCGGCCTCGCGCGGCAGTTGCGGCACCCAGCCCAGCCAGACGGCGAAGATCGCCAGCGCGCCGACCCCGCACACCAATGCAAACGACACCGCAAAGCGCCGCTTCCACAGCGCATCGCCGAACAGCGCCAGCAGCACCGGGATCAGCAGCAGCTTGCGCCAGCTCCACCACGCGTCCCAGCGGGCGCGCCAGGGCACGTCGGCCCACAGCATGCCCACGGCCACGACCAGCAGGACCGCAAAAGCGCCCAGCGCCAGCGGCTGCCGGCAGGCGGCCACCAGCCGCGGTCCGGCCTCGCCGCTGGCCAGCAGCAGGATCAGCGTCAGCCCCATCCCCACGTTGGCCACCGGCGGCGACACCGGCAGCGCGCACACGGCGAGGATCGCCGCCCAGCGGGCAGCGTCGAGCGACAGGTGCGCCCGCTTCGATTCGGTCATCGCCATAGTTGGTAGAGGTACTTGCGCCGCAACTTCTCCAGCGCAAACTTGATCCGCTGCACCGGCCGCGGCGGCGCGGCTTCCAGCGAGGAGTCGAACAAGCCGTTCTTGCTGCCCTGCTCGACCACGGGCGGCTCCAGCCACAACAGACGGATGCCGAGTTCGCGGTCGATCGCGTCGAAGGTCACGTCGGTCGGCTTGTGCATCTTGTGCGCGTCGATCCACTGCAAACGTCGTTGCGCGGTCGGCGCACCAATGACGTAGGAATCGGTAAACCGTCCCTTGTTGGCCGGATAAACGCGCCGCCCCGGTCGGCGCTCGCTGCGCGGCGTGTAGAAGTTGCCGCCGCTGCCAACGAACAGCACGTAAGGCTCGGCGACCGCGGCGGTCTCGTCCAGGCCGGCGCGCACGCCATCGACGAACTCCGGCGCCAGCACCACGTCGTCTTCCAGCACCAGCGCCCGCTGCCAGCCGCGCGCGACGATCCGGCGCAAGGCCTCGACGTGCTTCAGCGTGCAGGACTTCTGCCCGCGGTTGAGTTCGCCGCCGGTGAAGTACCGCGCGTCGGTCGCGGCATCGATGTCCTCGGCGTCCCAGGCGTGGACGAACTCGCCGGCCAAACCGAAGCGCGCCAGCTGCGCCTCGACGTGCCGACGCCGCTCGACGTAGCTGCGCGGGTTGACGACCAGGATGCCGTCGAGCCAGGGGGCGGTGCGTTGCATGGGCGCGGCAATGTTACCGGCGCGCTAGCATGCGCGCTGCCTGTCGCCTCGTACCCGCCGATGCCCCGCTTGTCCGTCTACGTCATCGCCTACAACGAAGCCGAGAAGCTCGAAGCGGCCCTGCGCAGCGTCGCCTGGGCCGACGAGATCGTGGTGGCCGATTCGTTCTCCACCGACGCCACCGCCGAGATCGCCGCGCGCCACGCGCACCGCGTGCTGCAAGTGCCGTTCGCCGGCTTCGGCAAGCTGCGCAACGACGTGCTGGCGCAGTTGACCGGCGACTGGGTGTTTTCGCTCGACGCCGACGAGCGCTGCACCGAGGCGGCAGCCGCGGAAATCCGCCGCACCATCGAGCAGGCGGACGCGCACGACGCCTACCGCGTGCCGCGCCGCAATTACTTTTTCGGCCGCTGGATCGAGCACTCCGGCTGGTACCCGGACTACCGGCAGCCGCAACTGTTCCGCCGCGGAAAGCTGCGCTACACCGAAGACGCGGTGCACGAGACCTACGTACTCGACGGCACGCTCGGCACACTCACCGAGCCGATCGCGCAGGTGCCGTTCCGCAACCTCGAACAGATACTGCACAAGGCGCAGCGCTACTCCACGCTCGGCGTCGAGCGCCTGGAGCGGCGCGGCCAGCGGCCGTCGATGCTCGCCGCCCTCGGCCACGGACTGTTCGGCTTCTTCCGCCACTACGTGCTGCGCGCCGGCTTCCTCGACGGCTGGGCCGGCTTCGTGATCGCCTTCTCCAACATGGAGGGGACGTTCTACCGCTATGCCAAGCAGTTCGAGCTGCGCCGCGGTCTGACGCGCGAACCGCCGCTGCCGCCGAGCCTGCGCCGCTAGGCCGCGCCGGCGGCGGCCTACGCCACGCCGAGCGAACGCAGCAACTGTGCGGTGAACGCCGCGCGCGAATAGCGCGCGGCGTAGCGACGCGCCGCCGCCTCGAACTGCGCCACCTCGGCCGGGCCGGCGCGCAGCGCCGCGGCCATCGCCGCAGCGAGCGCGTCGCTGCGCCCGGAAGCGAAAGTGAAGCCAAGCCCGTGCGCGCGGGTCAGGTGGCCGAGCAACTGCTCGTCGGACACGACGACCGGCCGCGCCGCCGCCATCGCCCGCGACAGCACACCGCTGGTGCCAAAGTGATTGAGGTAGGGCAGCAGCACCGCATCGCAGGCGGCAAAGCAATCGCGTTCTTCGTTGTCCGACACGTAGCGGTCCAGCAGCAGCGCGTGCCCGCCGCCCGCGAGCGCGGCGAGATCGGCCGCGGTCCGTCCGCGCGGTCGCTGTTCGCCGGCGCACAGCAGGAAGGCCGGCGTCGTCGCGGCCAACCAGCGCATGGCCTCCACGGCCAGATGCAAGCCCTTGCGCCGCGCGCCGGTGCCATAGAACAGGAACACGTAACGGTCGGCCGGCAGACCGAGCCGCTCGCGCGCCGCGGCCCGAGCCGACTCGTAGTCGGCCGGACAGGGATCGGGCATGAAGTGAATCGGCCACTGCGGATGGGCGGCGTTCAAGTCGGCTGCCAGAAACTCGTCGAGCAGCACGATTTGCCGCCACCAGCCCGCCGCCAGCAGCCGCGTGAACCCCGGCGCCTTGGTCCAGCGGTCGAACGATCGCGGTGGCGCGCGCAGAAATCGCGGGCGGTGGTAGATGCCCCCGATCCGCCCGCGCAGCACCGCCGGCGGATCGATGCCCAGCGTGGCCCGCCGCCAGCACGACGAGGCGATCTCGTCGAGCGCACAGAGAAACACCTGGTCGGCGCCGCTCTGCACGAAGCAGTGCGCAACCGACCGTGCCTTGCCGTCGAGGTGGCGCCGCCCGCGTTCGTCGAAGGCCGACCAGAGGCGAACCCGCGGCAGCAGATCGCCCAGCTGCTCTTCGAGTCGCTCGCGGCGACCCGGACGCAAGTCGGCGGCCAACGACAAACGCACGCCGGCGTCGAGCAGGTCGCCGACGATGAACCGCAGCCAGCCGAGGTGATGCCCTTCGGTGCGCGGCTCGTAGACCAGCAGATGGCGCGGCGCCGGCCCGGGCGCCACCACCTCAAGCGCGCTCATGGACAGGCGCTCGTGGGCCACTGCGCAACGGGCGGCCGGCTAGGCTTTCTTGATCAGGCCGATGATGAACAGCAGCACCACTGCGCCCACGGTGGCCATCACGATCGAGCCGATCCAGCCGCCAGCGGAGATGCCGAGTAACCCGAACACCCAGCCGCCGACGACCGCGCCGACGACGCCGACCACCAGGTTGCCAAGCAGCCCGAAGCCGCCGCCGCGCATCAGCTTGCCGCCGAGCCAGCCGGCGATGATGCCGATGACAATCCACGCGATGAAACCCATTCCGTCCATGTCGAACTCCCTTTCGGTTGAGAAGTGGTCCGCGCCTACCGCACCCATTGCGCGGCGTGCGGCGCGAACCGGCCCATGGTAGTCCCTCAGCGCTCGCCCGCAGGCGCTTCGAGCACGCTCCCGGTACGCGCCAGTACGATGTTCTCGCCGTGCCGCCACTCGTGCTCCAGTCCGCGCGTGCCGCGGTAGAAGCTGCGCAGGCAACCGGGCTTCATGTGCTCGTGCAGTTCGGCGACGATCGCATCGACGCGATCGATCCAGGCCTCGCTGTCGGCGCAAACTTCGCGCTCGGCGCCCTCGATGTCGAGCTTCAGGATATCGATGCGCGGCAAGGCGTAAAGGTCGAGCAGGCAGTCGATGGTCAGCGCCGGCACGTCGTGGTCGGTCGCCGTCGCCGCCTGCGCCGCCGCGACGAAACCCCAGTGCCCCAAGCCGGGATCCGTCAGCGCGATCCGCCCGTTGCAGTTCCACAGCGCGGCGCGCACGGCAATCACATTGGGATACGGGCGGACGTTGTCTTCGAGCACTTGGAAGTTCGATCGTTCCGGCTCGATGGCCACGATACGGGCATCCGGAAAACGGTTGGCGAAGTACACCGACGCGTAACCCACGTTGGCCCCGGCATCGACGATCGCCCGCGGCGACGCCCGGACGGCGAAGTCGTACTCGCGGCGAACGAAAATCTGGTGGAACGCGACCACGTCCGTCGACGGGACGCGCAAGTGCAGCGGATGACGGAGGTCGGCGCGCCGCACCGTCAGCCGCTGCGCCGGACCTCCCGCCAACGCGGCAGCCTGGGCGGCGACGCCGCGCCAGCCGGCGGCCTGGAAGGAACGACGGGTGTTACGCCACCAACGCATCGCGCTGTCCTCGGTGAACCGCGCTGCCGCGGCCGTCGTCGATCGGCACCACGCTCACTTTGGATCCTTGGGCACTCGCCCCAGCAGATAGAACTCGTCGTTCGGCTTCAGGCTGAAGCTGTTGGCGAGGCGATTGCTCAGCGAAAAGAAGGCGGCAATGGCGGCGATGTCCCAGGCGTCTTCGTCGGTAAAGCCCTGCGCGCGCAGCGCGGCATAGTCGGCGTCTTCGATCTCGTGCGAGGCGAGTGCGACCTTGAGCGCGAAGTCGAGCATCGCCCGCTGGCGCGGTGTGATCTCGGCCTTGCGGTGGTTCAACGCCACCTGATCGGCCACGCGCGGGTTCTTGGCGCGGATGCGCAGGATCGCGCCGTGCGCGACCACGCAGTACTGGC
>JAJTHJ010000011.1 GCA_021298875.1 Burkholderiales bacterium
GGCGAGCGTCGGGAACTCGGGGGCGCCCGGCACACGCCGGGCGGTGCCGACGGCCAGCCCGCGCGCCCGACCGTCCTTGGCGAGCGGATAAGCATTGGGCATCACGTCGATCATCATCTGCACGCGGCCGCCGATGAGGTCGGTGACGGCCGGCGCGCCGCCCCGATAGGGCACGTGCACGATGTCCGCGCCGATGGCGCGCTTGAACATCTCGCCGGCCAGATGCGAGGTTGTACCGCTGCCCGCCGAGGCGAAGTTGAGCTTGCCGGGGTTGGCGCGCGCGTAGCGGATCAACTCCTCGGTCGTACCGACCGGCAGGTCGTTGTTGACGATCAGTAGCGTGGCGATCTCCGTCATCTGAGACACCGGCAGCAGGTCGCGCGCCGGGTCGAAGCGTAGATCGCGGTACAGCGCCGGGTTGATGCCCTGCGTGCCGTTGGTGCCATAAAGCAGCGTGTAGCCATCCGGCGCCGCGCGAGCGACATACTCCGCGCCGACATTGCCACCCGCCCCCGGCTTGTTCTCGACCACGATCTGCGCACCGAGCGCCTTTTCCAGGTACGGGACGATGGTGCGCGCCAGGATGTCTGCGCCGCCGCCGGGCGGGAAGGGCACGATCAGGCGGATCGGCTTGCTCGGGTAGTCGGCGCTGGCGCGCGCCGCGCTGGCCAGCAGCAATGCGGCGCCGGCGCCGATGGCCGCGGTCGCGGCGCGACGCCGCGGGGAAAAGTCGTTCACGCGACCTCCACCGGCGCGCGGCAGGCCATCAGCACCATCGACTTTACGGTCATCACGCACTGCCCGTTCTAGTTGAAAACCTCTTGCTGCGATTGGATCAGCCCGCGGTCCGGCTTGCTGCGCAAGCGGCGGGCGGTGAGCACCGTCACCCGCACCGTCAGCGCATCGTCCGGCCGCACCGGGGCCAGCCAGCGCAACTCGTCCACGCCCGGCGAACCGAGGCTCGCCACGCGCGAGAGGAAACGATCGACCAACACCCGCATCATCAAGCTGGCGGTGTGCCAGCCGCTGGCGACCAGTCCGCCAAACGGCCCCGCCGCGGCGCGGGCCGGGTCGAGGTGGAACGGTTGCGGGTCGTAGCGGCGGGCGAAGTCGAGGATCTCAGCCTCGGTCACGGCAATCGGCCCGTACTCGACGGCGACCCCGGGCGGGTAGTCCTCGAAGTAGCGGTCGGTGGCAGGGGTCGGCAGATCGGCAGACATAACGGCGGCTTCGGCGCTCGTGGTGGTGCGTCGCACAGCGCGGGGCGAACTTTACAGCCAGCAGCGGGGTTGGCTTCGGGCGGAGGTGCAGGGCAAGTCGACGAAGCGCTGCGCGCGCGTTCTGCGGCGCGGCCGGTCGACATCGCTCACAACCAGCCATCGCAGCCGGCGCTGCCGCAGCGGCAGCGCAGCCGGCCGTCGTGGTGGGTCGCGCCGTAGCGGGCGGTGAGCTCTTCGCCGCGGGCGATCGGCCGCAGCGCGTAGAACTCCACGTGGCCGGCCGCAATGCGCAGGTAGCAATTGGGCGTGCAACTGTGGTTCACGTAGCGCAGCGCGTTGCCGCCGCGGCTGGCGTCGAGCGCGACGCGCTCGTCGAGTTCGACGATCGCCACGCGCGCCGTGTCGCGGGCGCGCCGGCGCGCCGTGCGTACCGAGATGCGCTCGCCGGTCAACTCGCCGACCTTGCGCCGCGCCGGGATGGGCCCCAGCGCAAACGCGCCCTGGCCGTCGATCCGGCTGGCGCCGACGCGCAGCGCAAAGCGCAGGCCGGACGGGCGCGGCAGCGGCGTTGGGCTGCGGGTCATCCCAGCGTTGCCTCGGCGCGCAAGGCCCCGGCGCGCTCATGCCGCGCCGCCAGCGCCAGGCGGGTGCCCGCGGGCGCCTTGACGATCCAGTCCACGTGCGCGCGGTCGGCCGTCACGCCCATGTTGGGCCAGAAGCTGGCACCCGTGTGCAGATAGGCCCAGCCTTCGAGTTCGCCGAGTTCCATCCGCGGCTT
Source organism: Burkholderiales bacterium (assembly GCA_021298875.1). Classification (GTDB taxonomy): domain Bacteria; phylum Pseudomonadota; class Gammaproteobacteria; order Burkholderiales; family Burkholderiaceae_F; genus JAJTHJ01. The sequence continues at coordinate 1,999 of JAJTHJ010000011.1, forward strand.
GCCTGAGACGAGTTCCGCGCTCGCGGGCAGCTCGATCTCCGCCAGCACGCCGCGCAAGAGCTTCCTCTGCACCGCCATCTTGCTGACGTAGGTCGGCAGCCAGCCGGAGTTCTGCACGGTCAGCCGCACGCGCCACTGCGCGCCGCCCAAGGCCGTGACCTCCACGCCGTGCAACTCCAGCTTGGGCGAAATCAGGTTCTGCCACAGCAACCATTGCGGGAAGCGCGCGATCTCTTTCTCGCGCAGCGCCGGCGGCGGGTTGTTGAACACCGCCATCCGGTTCCAGCCGCCGATCTCCACGCGGCCCAACTGTGGATGGTCGAAGGGCTTCCACTCGACGTGGCCCTCGCCGGGGGCGATGCCGTCGGCCCACTGGATCATCTTCAGATCGTCGGCGATCGGATGGTCGCGGAACCAGTGCACCCATTCCTTGTTGTCGATGCCGGCTTCCTTTTTCGGGTTCCAGATTTCGATCGTCCAGGTGAGCATGCCCAGGTGCTCGTAGATCCAGTCGAAGCTGCCGGAGATGTATTCGCCGGGGTAGTACTGGAACTCGTGCCAGACGGAGATGGCCGGGTAGCCGGTCAGCTCCTCGCCCTTCTTGCCGACCGTCTGGTAAGTCCACAGGTCTTCGGGCGGCAGCTTGTCGTCGGGCGCGTGGCCAAAGGGCCGCAACAGCACGCCGCTGAAGGTGTGGATGCTGGTGCCGCCGCAGATGTTCGGGTGGGCGATGAAGAACTCCACCACCGCGCGCACTTCCGGCTCCGAGGTCGGAAAGTCGCCCGCGCCCAGTTGCTCGAACTCCTGCCGCCAGTTGGCCGGAAAGTTGCGGTTCAGATCCAGCCCCTGCGGGCTGCCGGTAAACCCCGCCATGCGGATCGTGCGGCCGTCGTAGTTCTCCAGCCGGCCCTCGGGCATCACGCGGTAGTAGTCGCCGCCGGGCGGATCGGTCGGGTCGCGCCGCACCAGCAGGCGCGCCTCATTCGGGTGCTTCTTCCAAGGGCCGTTGGGGTCGGCGATGCGCATTTGCAGAATGCGGCCGTCGCCGTCCATGTCCTCGACCAGCAGGCCCTCGATTGGCTCTTCGTCGTACGGGTAGCGGCGGGTGGAGGAGCGCACGTACTTGGGTTTGTCCGCCATCGCCCATTCCGCGCCGTCGGGGTTGATCCGCGGACAGACGTAGAAGGCGCGGGTGTCGAGGCAACGCGCGACCTCGGCGTTGGCCGCGCGCTGGGTCATCAGCCAATCGACGAAGTACAGGCAGGCGCTGGAGGCCGACAGTTCCACCGAATGGATGTTGCCGTCCACCCAATAGGCCGGCTTGTCGGAGGCTGCGCCTGTCGCCGTGTTGGTGATCGTGAGCAGCGGAATCTCCCGACCCTCGTGGCTTTTGCCGATGAAAGACAGCGCGATGTACTGCGGGTACTGGGCCGCAAAGGCGCGCAGATGGGCGATCAGTTCGTCGTACTTGTAGAAGCGGGAATAGTCGAGGGTGGGCATGGCGGGACGCGGTGTAGAGCGAGCGGCGATGATACGGGCCGCTTATCGGCTAACCTGCCACCTCTTGCCTGCATCGGCGAGAGTAGGTTGAACAAGCCCCTCTCCCCCCGGGAGAGGGGTTGGGGTGAGGGAAGACCGCTGGCTCGGAGTTATTCACTCCGATGGCCGCCCCGAAACGTCAAGCCGGACAGTCACGCCACAAATTTGCTCTCGTCACCCCCATGCACATCCTCATCCTCGGCGCCGGCGTGATCGGCACCACCATCGCCTGGAACCTCGTGCGCGATGGCCATCGCGTTATTGTGGTCGACCGCCAACCCGGCGCCGGGCTGGAAACCAGCTACGGCAACGCCGGCGAAGTGTCGCCCGGCTACTCCGCGCCCTGGGCGGCGCCGGGCATCCCGATCAAGGCGCTCAAGTGGCTCTTCATGCGCCACCGCCCGCTCGTAATCTGGCCGCTCGCGGACTGGGCCATGTGGCGCTGGGGCTTGTCCATGCTCGCCAACTGCACTGCCGCGCGCTACGAAATCAACAAGAGCCGCATGCTGCGCCTGGCCGAATACAGCCGCGACTGCCTGCGCGAACTGCGCGCGCAGACCGGCATCGACTACGACCAGCGCACGCAGGGCACGCTGCAACTGTTCCGCACGCAAAAGCAACTCGACGGCACCGGCGCCGACGTGGAGGTGCTGCGGCGCTTTGGCGTGCCCTTCGAAACACTCGACCGCGCTGGCTGCATCCGCCACGAGCCGGCGCTGGCGCGCGTGGCCGAGAAGTTCGTCGGCGGCCTGCGGCTGCCGGGCGACGAAACCGGCGACTGCTTCAAGTTCACCCAGCGGCTGGCCGCGCTGGCGGCGCAGGCGGGCGCGGAGTTCCGCTACGGCACGGCGATCGAAGGCATCGAAGCGCAGGGCGGCCGCGTGACCGGCGTGCGCACCGCGAGCGGCCTCGTCACCGCGGACGCCTACGTGCTGGCGCTGGGCAGCTACTCGCCGCTGCTGGCACGGCCTTTGGGCGTTCGGCTGCCGGTGTATCCGGTCAAGGGCTATTCGCTGACGGTGCCGATCGCCGACCCCAGTGGCGCGCCCGAGTCCACCGTGATGGATGAGACGCACAAGGTCGCCGTCACGCGCCTGGGCGACCGCATCCGCGTGGGCGGCACGGCGGAGCTTGCCGGCTACAGCACGCGGCTACGCGAAGCGCGGCGCGGCACGCTGGAGCACGTGGTGACTGACTTGTTTGGCGCCGGCGGCGACGTGCGCCGCGCAGAGTTCTGGACGGGCCTGCGGCCGATGACGCCCGACGGCACGCCGATCCTCGGCCCCACGCCGCTGGCCAACCTGCATCTGGCCACCGGCCACGGCACGCTCGGCTGGACCATGGCCGCCGGTACCGGCCGCGTGATCGCCGATCTCATTGGCGGGCGCAAGCCGCAGGTGGATATGGAGGGGTTGACGTTGGGGCGGTATGGGTAGCGCGCGAACGCCGCGACCAAAGCTGTCGATCGGATCGCGACGGCCAGGGGATAGAGCGAGGTCCGATGTGCTTACTATTCGCTATAGCGTCGTGCAAGCGCGGCGCCACATCAAGGACGGAACGACGATGACGACGGTTCAAATCACGCTGCCGGACCAACTGGCGCGCGAGGCGCAGGCGGCCGGCTTGTTGACTCCGGACGCGGTGGAAGCAATGTTCCGCGAGCGCCTGCGTCGGCGCGCGGGCGAAGAGTTGCAGGCGCTGTGGGCGCGCCTGCCGGCAGAGGAGTTGGCGCCAGAAATCGAACAGGAGATCGTGGCGGAAGTGCGTGCCGTGCGCGCACAGCGGCACAAGCAGGCGGCCAGTTGATGGCACGGCAGGCGGCCCTGCCGCGGCTGGTGCTCGATACGAATGTGGCGCTGGCGGGCCTGTTGTGGGGCGGGCCGCCGCGCCGCCTGTTGCAGGCGGCTGGTGCCGGGGCAATCGAGTTGGCCGCGAGCCAGGAACTGCTGGATGAACTGGCGCGGGTGCTCGCCTATCCGAAGTTCGCCAAGCGCATGGCTTCCGGCGGCGCGGCGCCCACCGCCTGGTTGCAGAGCTACGCGGCGCTGGTGGAGATGACGCCGGCTGCCGCGATCTTGCCCACGGTAGCGGGCGATCCGGACGACGACCGGGTACTCGCTTGCGCGCTGGCGGCGCGCGCCGACATCGTTGTCTCGGGCGACGCGCATCTGCTCAACTTCAAGCACTTTCACGGGATACCGATCATGACGCCGCGCGAAGCGGTCGCACGGGTCGTGCGGTGAATCGCACGCAAACCAAGCGCGGGAAGTAAATCGAGCCTGGAACCGTTCGGCCGCCGCCGGCAGCCGCTCTTGAACCTGTGGCCGTCGCCCGCAAGCGATGGCAAGGTGTGGACGCGGTGAGGAACCGAGGATTCTCTGGGGCCGCCGTTGGCGGCCAGGGCGACGCAAAGGATTGACGGTGCGTGGCTTGATCCAGATGGGTGGCTGGTGCGGCTCGTGGCCGCAACCACCTGAATGAGACAACGGGCGCGCCCGCGGTCGGATGTGGCGAGCAAAAGCGGCACGCAGGACGCGCCCCGCCTTCGCTCACCCACTTGACAGGAGTCGGCTAATGGGTGGCTCCTTTACGGGGACGGCTAATGTTTGAGCCAATACCGCTGCCTTGCTATTCTTCGTCAACTGGCCCAAGCGCCCTGCCGCTGCGCGCCGGTTAACTCAAACGTTTAGCAAGCATGAAAGAATGACCGACAATGATCGAGAAATACTTCAAGCTCGGAGTTCGTTTTAATTGGAACAAACCTCAAAACGTGGATGGGCCACGTGACGGCGCGCTGGTTGATAGCATCCGCGGGACGCCCCCGATGACTTATGTCGGCCTTGGCGATGTCGTCGATCCGATGCTGATGCAGATACATGTGAGAACGCTCGGCCTGCAAATGAACTCGCCTATCCAGTACCAATGGCTAGACTACACGCCAGGCCGCACTGCTCGTGTCCCAATAGGCCCCTACGATGTGCTGACCGGTTTTATGAGCGGCTGCATCGTTGCTCGCTGGACCGACCGCGGCGTCACTTACATCGGCCACGTCGGCACGGTTGAAGCCGATCCAAACGTTAACCGCGCCGTCAAGCGCAAGTTCGCTTTCGGCATGAAAAGCAGCACCACGGGCTTCGACCCGATGCGTGCCTGGATCGCCGAGCTTCCCGCCCTGGCCCACCGCTTCAACCCCGCCAAAGCCCCTGTGATTTGCGCCCTGGTCACGACCCAGGGCCACTTCTACTCGGTCGTGATGTTCCGCGACGGCCCGAACGAGTGGTACTGCGGCGGCATCAAGTTGGTTCCTCCGATCAACCATGATGAGCTTAAACTATTCATGGAGCGGGTGGACTAAGGAGACCAGAAAGTGTTGATCAATGATCAAAACGAAATAATGGGGTCAGGCACGCGTAATTTTTCGCGCGTCAGCACAGCGTTGCATGCGCCGCCGCGCACGAACGCATTGGCAGAAAGCAATCAGTGGTCGAGAGCATAGCGGCCGCTCAAGAGAGTGGAGAGACTCAAGCCGCTCCGTTCGCTCCCGCCGTACTGGTCGAACACCGCCGCTGCGCCTGTGAATTCCTCATCCCACGCATACAAGCTACGCACGATCCCGGTCGGGATGGCCGCGGCGAGGGCAGCGCGTAGGCCGTTGCGGGAGTCTTCGACGGCGATGCAGGCTTGCGGCGGGAGCGCAAGCTTTTGCAGCGCCAGCAGGTAAGCCTCGGGGTCGGGTTTCTTGCGGGCGACGTCTTCGCCGGCGACGATCACGGCAAAGCGGTCGAGCGACTGCGCGCCGAGCGTGCCCGTCAGCAGCGCTTCGATGTTGCCGCGGCTGGTGGTGGTGACGATGCCGAGCAGCGGGCCGGCGGCTTCGATGGCGTCGAAGAGTTCTGCCACGCCGGGGCGCAGCGTCACGGCGCCGGAGCGCACCAGCGCTTCGTAGGCGGCGTTCTTGCTCTTGTGCAGTTGGGCGATGCGCGCTTCGGCATCCGGGGCGGCGATCCAATCGGAGGCGTACTGGCGCGCGTAGTGCGCGATGCGCTCGCGGCCGCCGGTGACGGCGAGCAGTTCGCCGTAGAGCTTTTCGTCCCAGTGCCAGGGCAGGCCGGCGTCGGCGAAGGCGCGGTTGAAGGCGACGCGGTGGCCGTCGCGTTCGGTTTCGGCGAGGGTGCCGTCTACGTCGAAGAGGACGGCGCGGAGGGGGGAGGTGCCGGGTGGCATGGGAGGTGGTGCCGGTGGGTGGGAGCCACGCCCCCACCCCGACCCCTGATGTTTCCCCGGGTTTTCACAGTCGAACTCCGAGGCGGTGACCGAGTTGTCTTCGGGCGGTGGCGGAC
>JAJTHJ010000183.1 GCA_021298875.1 Burkholderiales bacterium
AACAGTCGGGAGGCTTGGCTGTCCCGAGCTGGCGCGCTCATGCTTGTGCAAGCAGTCGCGCAAGGCACGGGTGCGGCCTAACCCCTCGCTCAAGAGCCGACCCGCTACGGCAGGCGGGCTTGGCCGCGCAGCCGCCTTGGTTCATCATCGGCCGCACGGCCAAGCCCACCTGCCTCCGCGGTCGGCTTAGCTCGAACGTTAGGCCGCATTTGAAACGCTACCGACTACTCGGATTTGACTTCGACACACGCGTACGCTCACTGGATCCGATACCGGACGAGTGGGAGGAGCAGGTGAAGGTGCTCCACCGTGCCAATCGAGAGCGCACGTTGGCTGGCCTCAAAGATGAGTACGGCTCGCGTGGCTTCGACCAAAAGCTTCAAAACTTTGTGGATCTCGGCGCCAAGCCGTTCTCGATCATTGCGTTCCATAACCGCTTCTACGCGCAGGCGAGGTCCGCCTTCGTGGCAGGGCAGTACTACCCAGCTCTCACAAGCATCGCAGCCCTTGGCGAGCGTGTACTCAATCATTTGGTCCTGGGTCTGCGTGAGCACTTCAAGGCTTCGGAGATTTATCGCCGCGTCTACCGCAAAGACTCATTTGACAACTGGGAGCTCGCGCTCGACGCACTTCACGAATGGCAGATCCTGACGCCGGAGGCAGAAGCTCACTTCCGCCTGCTGTGGAGGCAGCGGAACGAGGCTCTCCACTTCAACCCCGGAACTGAGGTCAATGACAGACTCCTTGCCCTTCAGGCGCTGCAACTCTTCGGACAAATAGTTGAGTGCCAGTTTGCTTGTTTTGGAGCGCTGCCTTGGCTCTTCACCCCTCCCGGCGAGGTTTACATCCGGCGAGATTGGGAGCGGCAACAGTTCATCCGACTTGTGTACCTACCGAATGCCCTTCACGTCGGCTACAAGCACAAGGTCGTCAGTGCCTTTCCATGGCGCATCGAAGACAACGAGGATTACGAGGCGCGGGAGGTGTCCGACGAAGACTTCACGGATCTTCGCGTCCAGCACCAGAATGCGGCCTCTCAAGAAACTCCTACGAAGCGACGGATTTTGAACGGGTTTTTCATACGAGTTGCGACGCGGTGGCGGCCGGCACGAGTGTCATGCCGAGTTGCTGGGCGCGCCGGTTGAGGTTGTGCAGCACGCGCTGACGGTAACGCTCTTCGAAGTAGGCCTGACCTTGATCGGTGTATTCCTGGCCCTTGGACAGCATGGTGTAGATCAGTCGTGCGAGTTTGTGCGCGGCCGCGGTCACCGCCTTGGCCTTGTCCATGCGGGCGCACAGACGTCGGAAGTACGCCCCCAGCGCCGACCGGCTGGTGCGCAGCGCCGCCGCCGCCAAGCGCAGCGCCTGGGCGGCGCGGTTGGCGCAGCGCTGGGTCTTGCCGCTCATGACCTTGCCGCCGGTGATCTTGGTGCCCGGACACAGCCCCAGCCACGAGGCGAAGTGCTTGTCGCTGGGGAACTTGCCCATGTCGGTGCCGATTTCGGAGACGACCACCAGCGCGGTGGTCGCGTCGATGCCGTCGATGCGCGTCAGGTCCACGCCGCACATCTGGAACAGGCGCGTGCGCAGATCGAACTTCGGGGCGTTGCGCGCCTTGCTGCGTTTCTTGCCTTTCTGCGGTTGGGCGTCGGTGACTTGCAGCGCAGCGAGTTGGGCTTCGATCTCCTGGTCGCACTGCGCCAGTTGGGGGCCACAGAAGTCGAACGCGTCGAGCGCCTGGCGCAGGGCGAACAGGTGCTCGACGCGCCAGTTGCCCTGCAGGCTGCGCGCGATCTCGTCGTCGGTGGCACGCACACGGCAGTTCTTCAGGCCGGCCAGCACCTCGGGGTTGCGCTCGCCGGCGACGATCGCGCGCAGAATGGCCTGGCCGCTGGTGCCGGCCACGTCGGCGATCACGTTGGTCAGTTGAATGTTCATCTGCACCAGTGCCTTTTGCATGTGCTGCACACAGCGCGCCTGGGTGCGCAGCAGCGTGGCGCGCTGGCGGGACAAGGCGCGCAGCGCGCACACTTGGTCGTCGGGACGGAAGGCGCCGCGCAGCAGGCCATAGGAGATCAGTTGTTGCAGCCACTGGCAGTCGAGCACGTCGCTCTTGCGGCCCGAGACGTTCTTGACGTGCCGGGCGTTGACCAGCAGCACCGTGAACCCGCGGGCGTCGAGCAACTCGAACAGCGGAATCCAGTACACGCCGGTGGACTCCATCGCCACCGTGTCCACCCCGCAGGCGCTGAGCCAATCGGCCAGGCGGTTCAGGTCGGCGGTGAACGAGGCGAATTCGCGCACCGGCTCCTCGTCGCGATCGGGCGGCACGGCCACATAGTGGCTGGCACTGCCGATGTCGATGCCGGCGGCATTGGGATGGGTCAACTCCAACCCCTTGCGGTTGAAGGCCCGATTGCGTATGGCCATGGCGTCCTCCATCATTGTCAGTGGAATGTGGCGCCGGATCGGGCTCGTCGTCGTGATCACTCTCTCAAACGGGATACCGCACAGCCGGCGACACACCGGCCGTTCGGTTCGCCAATGTCGATGACGCAGCCCAAGACCACGCTAACCCGCGGGCAGTACGCACCATTGCCGTATCGGTCTTCCCCGACGCCACATTCCACCTTGCCATGTCCGCACGCCACGGGCCAGACGTTTCTTCGGGACGATTTGCGGCGCGGATGGGCCGATTGGATCGCTAACCCTTCTCCGCGGAAGGGTTGCGGAATGGATCGGCGCGGCGGGCCGTGCCGGAAAGGAGAGTGACGCATGCGCCAGATCGTTCTCGATACCGAAACCACCGGCCTGGAGCCGCGCGATGGGCACCGGATCATCGAGATCGGCGCGCTGGAGATCGTCGGCCGCCGCATCGTCGAGGAGCGGCGGTTGCACCTGTACTTGAATCCCGAGCGCGAGATCGACGAAGGCGCGCTCGCCGTGCACGGCATCACCGCCGAGTTCCTCGCCGACAAGCCGAAGTTCGTCGAGGTGGTGGACGAACTGCTGGCCTTCGTGGCCGATGCCGAGGTGATCATCCACAACGCGGCCTTCGATGTCGGTTTCCTCGATGCCGAACTCGCTCGCGCCGGTCGCGGCAGCTTCGCCGCGGCCTGCGCCAAGGTCACCGACAGTCTGCTGCTTGCCCGCAGCCTGCACCCCGGCAAGCGCAACTCGCTCGATGCGCTGTGCGAGCGCTACGCCGTCTCCAACGCGCACCGCACGCTGCACGGTGCGCTGCTCGACGCTGGGCTGCTGGCCGACGTGTATCTGGCGATGACGCGCGGGCAGGACACGCTGGCGATGGATCTCGCCCGGGCGGTCGACGGCGAGGGCTACGAAACCGTCGACCCCGCCAGCCTGCTCGTGCTCACCGCCAGCGACGAAGAGGCCGCCACGCACGAGGCCGTCCTCGCGCGGCTGGCAAAAGACGCCAAGGGCGGCGCGATCTGGCCGCGGCAGAGCGCGGCCGCCGCGAGCTGAAACCCGCCGACCAGCGGCGACTAGTCGCTCTTGCTGAACTACGCATCGCCGCCGGCGCGCCTTGTGTACACTCCACCCCCTCTTCGCAGCGGGTGGTTAGCTCAGCGGTAGAGCACTGCCTTCACACGGCAGGGGTCACAGGTTCGAACCCTGTACCACCCACCACCGCTACGCCGGCCGGCCGTTCAACCCGGCGGCCTCATCCCGACACGATTCAGTCGCCGCGCAGAACGCGCATCAGTGCCCGTTCGGCCTGCGGTAGCAGGCGCGCTTCGCCGTCCCGTTCCCACGCGGCCAGCTTGAGCAACAGCGCATCGCCGGGCAACAGGCGCGCGCACACGGCGACGGCGACGCGCGCGTCGTTCAGCGTGCCCAGCAGGTCTTGCAGCTTTGCCAGTCGCTCGATCTGGTGCGCAGTGGCCTTGCGCGGCAAAGAGGCGCGCCTGCACCGCCAGCCGCCGCTGCGCGCGGCGCGCCAGCCGGGGTGCGACTGCGGTGAGCGGCGGGCCGGCCGGCGCCGTGCTCGCCGACCACTGCACCAAGCGCAGCAACAGGCGCGAGCAGCGCGGGCTGGCCAGCGCACTGCGTGCCTGCGCGCGGGCGCGCAGCCGCTCGGCCTGCAGCGCCGCGCGCAAGCAGCGCCGCTGCAAGGCGGTCAGCCCGGCAGCGCTTTCCATGCGCGGCAGCGTCTCCAGCAGCAGCACGTCGGCATCGCGCGCGGCGCCCAGGCTGCGCGCCAGCCAGCGCAGTTCTTCACCCAGATCGGCCGGGAAGGGATCGCCCCCGTCGCCGAGCATGCGCAGCGCAGAGCGCAGCCGGCGCAACGCGACGCGCGCCTGGTGGATGAACTCCGGCTCGTCGCTGGCGAGTGCGCCACCGACGTTGGCGGCGACAAGGTCCGCCGCATGGGCGGCCACCGCGCGCAAGGCTATCGCCGCGCTGTCGTCTTCGTGCCAACACTCGGAGAAGCCTTCCGCGTTCGCTTTGGCCGGCGCCGGGCTGATGCCCGCCGCCAGACGCACGCCGCGCGCAGCCTTCGACTCGGGCAGTGGGCGCAGCGCCAGTTCCGGCTCGGCGCCGGGGCGGGTGCTTTGCACTTTGTCGCCGGCCTGTTGCGCGGCACCGCCTTGCAGTTCCAGCGCCAACGCTAACAACGCCGCCGGCTCGCCCCGCTTGAGCTCAAGTTCCAGTTCGAGCAGCGGCTCGGTTCGCGTGCCGTCCACGGTCTGCACGACGCCGCGGTCGAGGGCGACTTCGATCAGCGCCTCGCCGCGTTCGACCTGCCAGGTCTCGCGCAGAAAACGGGTGGCAAAGCGCGGCGCCAGACGCTGCATGCCGCGCTTGCCAAGCAGTTGGGCCAGCGGCGAGTCGCGCAGCAACTGCGGGTGAAGGCGGCCACCGGGGGCGGGCGTTTCCCACTCGCCGCGCGCCGCCAAGGCCGCCAGCGCCTCGCCGGTCTTGAAGGTTTGCAGCCAGCGCCGGCCGCTGCGGCGCAGCCGCAGAGCAGCCTGGCGCCGTGCCAGCCGGAAGTCCGCCGTGTCGAGATAACGGCTGTCGGTCTGCTGCCGCTGCGGGCACCCAAACTGGCGCAACCGCTGCCGCAGCGCGCGCAGGGCCTCCGGTGGGACGGCCAGCTTCAACTCGACTTCGGTCGGCATGTCCCGCAGTGTAGGCAGCGGCCCGCCGGCTTGAGCCAGATCAACGCGACCGGGTGGGGTTGCCGTCGTACACTGCGCGGCATGCGGCGAGTGCTGATCATCCTGTTGGCCTGCGTGCTTCCCCTGAAGGCGGCGGCGGCGATGGTCGTGCCGATCGTCGGTGCGCCGGCCGCGTTTGCCGCGGTAGCGCCGCACGCTGCCGACGCGCACGCCGGCCACACGGCTGCGCACGACACCACCGCCGCCGACGAAGCGCCCTGCTGCTGCGACGATGGCGCGCGCGATCTCATGCACGACCACGGCTGTCCGCACCTGGCGATGGCGGTGGTCGCTCCCGGCGCGGTCGCTCTGCCGACCGCCCCGGCCACGCCGCAACTGGCCCGGCACGCGAGCCGCTCCGGGCCGTCGGTCGTCCTCGACGTGCCCTGCCCGCCGCCGAACGCCTAGTCGCATCCCTGCGCTGCGGCGCGCGCTGTGCGCGCGCCTCTCCCCGTTCGATCAACGGCGCCGCCCGCGCGGCGGCCCGTCGGCATTCCGTCCCGGAGGCATCGATGACGCCGACACGACGTACCCTGACTCTCGCCCTGCTCGCGGCGCCGCTTGCGCTGGCCGCGCCCGCGCGCGCCGCCAACCCGCAACTGCACGTCTACAAGTCGCCCACCTGCGGCTGCTGCAACGACTGGATTGCCCATCTGCACGCCAGCGGCTTCGCGGTGGCCGCGACCGACATCCCCGAGTCGCGCCACGCCCGCGCCAAGCTCGGCATGCCGGCCCGCTACGGCTCCTGCCACACCGCGCTGGTCGAGGGCTACGTGATCGAAGGCCACGTGCCGGCGCGCGAGATCAAGCGGCTGCTGCGCGAGCGGCCCAAGGCGCTGGGGCTGGCCGTGCCCGGGATGCCGGTAGGTTCGCCGGGGATGGACGGCCCCGAGTACCGCGGCCAGCTAGACCCCTACGACGTGCTGCTGATCGGCCGCGACGGCAGCGCGCGTGTGTACGCCAGCTACGAAGGCAACAGCCGATGAGCGCCGCCCGCGTCTTTTGCCGCTTGCTCGCGCCGCTCGCGCTGGCCTTGCCGCTCGCGGCCGCGGCGGCCGAGCCGCCGCTGGGCGCCTCGCTCGCCGGCGTGCTGGCCTATGCGCGCGAGCGCAACCCGGAACTGCGGATGGCGCGGTTCGAGGCCGACGCCGCCACCGCGCGCGAAGTGCCCGCCGGCGCGCTGCCCGACCCGATGTTCGAGATCGAGCTGCGCGACCTGTCCAACAACGCCAACCCGGACGCCAACTGGAGCGTCAATCCGGCCAACGTCGGCAGCACCAAGTACACGCTGGCGCAGCCGCTGCCTTCCTGGGGCAGGCGCGACGCCCGGCGCGCCGCCGCGCAGGCCGGCGCCGACGAGGCGCGCGCGAAGGCGCTGGCGTCGTGGGCCGATCTGTCGCTGCGGATCAAGACCGCCTATGCGCGCTACCAGGCAGCCGACGCGAGCCTCGCGCAGTCGCGCGCGCTGCTCGATCTCGTCAACCGGCTGGAAGCCGCCGCGCAGGTGCGCTACGCCGGCGGCCTAGCGCCGCAGCAGGACGCGATCCGCGCGCAGGTGGAGCGCACCATGCTCGCTGCCGACGTGGCCATGCTCGAAGGCGAGCTGGCCACCGTCCGTGCCCGGCTAAACGGCCTGCTGGCGCGCCCGGCCGACGCCCCGCTCGCCGCACCCGGCGAAACACCGCTGCCGCCGCTGGCGCGGCTGGAGCCGGCGGCGCTGATCGAGCGGATGCTCGCGCGCCACCCCGGCCTGCAGGCCGACGCCGCGCGCGTGCGCGCTGCCGAGTTCAACCGTGACGCGGTGCTGGCCAACCGCTGGCCGGAGTTCGTTCCCGGCATGTCGCTGGTCCAGCAGAACTCGCGCATCGTCGAGTACGAATTGCGGCTGGCCTTCAACCTGCCCTTGCAGCAATCTGCGCGCCGCGGCGACGAGCAGGAGGCGCTCGCCATGCTCGACGCCGCGCAGGCCCGGCGCGAGGCGGGGCTCAACGACGGGCGCGCGCAACTGGCCGAGGCGGTCGCGCAACTGGACGCCGCGCGCCGGGTGGAAACGCTGCTGGCCGGCAGCCTCTTGCCGCAGGCGGAGGTGACGCTGCAATCGGCACTCGCCGGCTACGAAACCGGCAAGGTGGACTTCGCCACCGTGCTGGAAGCGCAGCGGCAGATCCGCACCACCCGGTTGAACCTCATCAGGACGCGCACCGAGGCGCGCATGCGGCTGGCGGAGATCGAACGCCTGCTGGGAGAAGAGCTATGAACAAAACGCTGATTGCCGTGGTGATCGCGGCGGCTCTGGCCGCCGCCGGCGGCTACTGGTACGGCAGCCGCGGCGCGCACGAGATGGCGCCGGCCGCCGACAACATGGCCGACGCCGGCAAAGGCGCCGAGCCAGGCGGCCGCAAGATCCTCTACTACCGTAACCCGATGGGCCTGCCGGATACCTCGCCCACGCCCAAGAAGGACTCGATGGGGATGGACTACATCCCCGTGTACGAGGGCGAAGACCAGGACGACGGCGGCACGGTCAAGCTGTCGCAGGCGAAGATCCAGAAGCTCGGCGTGCGGGTGGTCCCCGCGGAGCGGCGCACGCTCGATGCGGTGGTGCGCGCCGCCGGGCGGATCGAAGTCGATGAGCGGCGCCTGACCAACATCACGCCGAAGTTCGAGGGCTACATCGAGAAGCTCTACGTCAACGCGGTCGGCCAGACGGTCGCGCGCGGCGACAAGCTCTTCGACGCCTACAGCCCCGACCTGCTCGCCGCGCAGCGCGAATACGCGGTCGCCGCGCAGGCGCTGGCGCAGTTGAACGACGCGGACGCCGCCACCCAGGCCGGCATGAAGCGGCTGGCCGATTCCGCGCTGGCGCGGCTGCGCAACTGGGACGTGACCGACGATCAGGTCGCCGCGCTGGCCGGCGGCGCCGAGCCGCGCCGCGAGCTCGCCTTCCGTGCGCCGGCGGGCGGCATCGTGATGGAGCGCAAGGCGGTGCAGGGCATGCGCTTCATGCCGGGCGAGATGCTGTACCAGCTGGCCGACCTGTCCGCGGTGTGGCTGATCGCCGACGTGTTCGAGCAGGACATCGGCCGGCTGCGCGTCGGCCAGCCCGCGCGCGTGCAGTTGCAGGCCTACCCGGGCGAAGTGTTCGAAGGCCGCGTCGGCTACATCTACCCGACGCTGCGCGCCGACACGCGCTCGGCGCAGGTGCGAATCGAACTGCCCAACCCCGGCGGGCGGCTCAAGCCCGCGATGTACGCGCAGGTGGAAATTCCCACCGCCGGCGGCACCGTGCTGGCGATCCCGTCCGAGGCGGTGATCGACAACGGCACCCGCCGCGTGGTGCTGGTGGACAAGGGCGAAGGCCGCTTCGAGCCGCGCGAGGTCAAGCTGGGCGCGCGCGGGCAAGATTACGTGGCGGTGTTGGAGGGGCTCAAGGAGGGCGAGCCGGTGGTGGTGGCCGCGCAGTTTTTGATCGATTCCGAAAGCAATCTCAAGTCCGCGCTGGCCGGGCTGACCGGCGGCAGCAACGCCGGCGCCGGTGCGGCGCATCGCGCCACCGGCAAGCTCGACGACATGGACGCCAAGGCCGGCACCTGGATCGTCACCCACGAGCCGGTACCGACCCTGAAGTGGCCGAAGATGACGATGGAGTTCAAGCCCGCCAACGAGGCGGTCGGCAAGGACCTGAAGCCTGGCACGGCGATCGACTTCGAGTTCGTCGAGAGGAAGCCGGGGGAGTGGGTGATTACGAAGGTGGAGGCGAAGAAATGAACGCTCCCATCGCATTCGCTGCCGGCAGCCCGGTGCGGCGCACAGCGCCCCCACCCCAGCCCGTCCAATCTCGGCCTTGCAAGGCCTCGCCGCTCCAGCGGCGCGAAGCTGCGCTTCGCGAAACCCCGCTTCCGCCCCCCGCTTCGCAGGGGAGGGAGTTTTTCCCTCCCCCGCCTGCGGGGGAGGGTCAGGGTGGGGGCGTGAGCGCAACAACTCGGCAGATTTTCGGGGCCGGGGGTGAGGGAAGACCGCCACGCCTGGGGCGCCACGGCATCGAGACCGGGAGGCCCACCCCATGATCCCCCGCCTGATCGCTTGGTCCGCGCGCAACCCGTTTCTGATCGGCATCGCCACGCCGGCGCTGATCTTCGGCGGCATCCTCGCCGTGCTGCGCACGCCGCTCGATGCGCTGCCCGATCTGTCCGACGTGCAGGTGATCGTCTACACCGAATACCCCGGCCAGGCGCCGCAGGTGGTGGAAGACCAGGTCACCTACCCGCTCACCACCACGATGCTGTCGGTGCCGCACTCGCGCGTGGTGCGCGGCTTCTCGTTTTTCGGCGTGTCCTTCGTCTACGTGATCTTCGACGACGGCACCGACATCTACTGGGCGCGCTCGCGGGTGCTCGAATACCTGCAAGCGGCCTCGGCCAATCTGCCGCGCGGCGTCACCCCGCAGCTGGGGCCGGACGCTACCGGCGTGGGCTGGGTCTACCAGTACGTGCTGCGCGCCAAGGACCAGTCGCTGGCCGAGCTGCGCAGCCTGCAAGACTGGTTCCTGCGCTACCAGCTGTCCAAGGTGCAGGGGGTGTCGGAGATCGCCTCGGTCGGCGGCTTCGTGCAGCAATACCAGGTGGTGGTCGATCCGGCGCGGCTGCGCGCCTACGGCATCGGCCTGATGGAGGTCACGCAGGCGATCCGCGACTCCAACCGCGACGTCGGCGGCCGCACGATCGAGATGGCCGGCACCGAGTTCATGGTGCGCGGCCGCGGCTACCTGCGCGGCGCGGCGGACATCGAAGACATCGTGCTGACTGCCTCCCGTGGCACGCCGGTGCGTGTGCGCGACGTGGCGCAGGTGGTGCTGGGGCCGGACGAGCGGCGCGGCATCGCCGAACTCAACGGCGAGGGCGAGGTCGTCTCCGGCATCGCGGTGGCGCGCTTTGGCGCCAACGCGCTGGAGACCATCGACGCGCTCAAGGAGCGCATCGGCGAGCTCAAGTCCGGCCTGCCCGACGGCGTGTCGCTGGAAACCGTGTACGACCGCTCCGAGCTGATCCGCGGCGCGATCGCCACGCTGTCCGACACGCTGGTGCAGGAGTCGATCATCGTGGCCCTCGTGTGCACGCTGTTCCTGCTGCACGTGCGCAGCGCGCTGGTGGTGATCGTGGTGCTGCCGCTGTCGGTGCTGTTCTCCTTCATCTGCATGCGGATGCTCGGCATCAACGCCAACATCATGAGCCTGGGCGGGATCGCCATTGCCATCGGCGAACTCGTCGATGCCGCAGTGGTGATGGTCGAAAACGCGCACAAACGGCTGGAGCGCAACGCCAGCCCCGAGCAGCGCCGCGCGACGATCGTCGCCGCTGCGCAGGAGGTCGGGCCGCCGCTCTTTTTCTCGCTGCTGATCATCGCGGTGAGCTTCCTGCCGGTGTTCACGCTGGAGGCGCAGGAAGGGCGCCTGTTCGCGCCGCTCGCCTACACCAAGACCTTCGCCATGCTGGGCGGCGCGCTGCTGTCGGTGACGCTGCTGCCGATGCTGATGGTCTGGCTGATCCGCGGCCGCATCCTGCCGGAGGAGAAAAACCCGATCAGCCGAGTGTTGATCGCCGCCTACAAGCCGGTGATCCGCGGCGTGCTGCGCGCGCGCTGGCTGACGGTGGTGCTGGCGGCGGCGGTGGCGGCGGCCTCGGCGATTCCGGCCTCGCGCCTGGGCACGGAGTTCATGCCGACGATCAACGAGGGCACGCTCTTCTACATGCCGACCTCGCTGCCCGGCATGTCCACCACCGAAGCCGCGCGCCTGCTGCAAGTGCAGAACCAGTTGATCAAGAGCTTCCCGGAAGTGGCCTCGGTGATCGGCAAGGCCGGGCGTGCGGCCACCGCCACCGACCCGGCGCCGCTGGAGATGTTCGAGACGGTGATCAACCTCAAGCCCGAGTCGGAGTGGCGCCCCGGCATGACCATCGACAAGCTGATCGCCGAGCTCGACCGCGTGGTGCAACTGCCGGGGGTGGCCAACAGCTGGACGATGCCGATCCGCGCCCGCATCGACATGCTGGCCACCGGCATCCGCACGCCGGTGGGGATCAAGGTCTTCGGCACCGACCTCAAGGAGATGGAGCGCGTGGCGCGACAGATCGAAACCGTGGTGCGCGCCGTGCCGGGCGCGAGCAGCGCGTATGCCGAGCGGCTGACCGGTGGCAGCT
>JAJTHJ010000265.1 GCA_021298875.1 Burkholderiales bacterium
CGCCCGATGAAAGCAGTCGCGCTCCTGCTCGCCGCGAGCCTCGGCGCCGGCACCTCCGGCGCAGCCGAGATCTACCGCCAGCGCTCGCTCTACGAGGACGCGATCGTCACCGAAGACAAGGGTCTGCGCTGCATGCAGTTCGGCCTCGCCGCGCGCATCCTGCAAACCTGCGTCGATCAGGCACAACCCGATCGCCTGGTCTTTCCCCATACGCGGATGCTGATGGCGGCGCTGTACCTGAACCCGACTCCGCGCAATGTGCTGGTGATCGGCCTGGGCGGCGGCACCGTGCCGCTTACGTTGGCACGGTTGGTCGAGGGCGCGACGATCGAAAGCGTCGAACTCGACCCCGCGGTGGTCAAGGTGGCGCAACGCTACTTCGGCTTTGCCGAGCGGCCGGGGCTCACGGCCACCGTCGAAGACGGCCGCGTCTTCGTCAAGCGCGCGCAGCGGCAGAGCCGCCGCTACGACCTGATCGTGCTCGATACCTACGGGCACCAGTACATCCCCGAGCACATGCTCACGCGCGAGTTTCTGCTGGAGGTCAAGTCGCTGCTGGCGCCCGGCGGCGTGGTGGCTGCCAACACGCACACGACCTCGAAGCTCTTCTTCGCCGAGTCTGCGACCTACCACGAGGTCTTCGGCCCGTTTTTCAGTTTGACCGACGGCAACCGCGTGATCCTGGCGCGTCCGGATGGCCTGCCCACCCGCGCGCAGCTCGAGCAAAACGCCGAGCGGCTCGAAGCACGGCTGCAACCGTTCGGCACCGGAAAGGCGTATCTGTTGCCGCTTTTCAGCTCGCGCGCAAGTTGGCCGCGCGATACGCGCGTGCTGACCGACCAGTACTCGCCGGCCAATCTGCTCAACGCGCCGCCTGCGCGCCCGTAGGGACAAGGAGCGACGCCCCCGACGCGAGGCCGGCCGCGGGTGGCGGAAGCGGTGAGATTCGAACTCACGGACCCTTGCGGATCGCCGGTTTTCAAGACCGGTGCCTTAAACCACTCGGCCACGCTTCCAGACCGTCGATTATCAGCTATGGCGCTGCGAGCTTGCGGCGTGCAGAGTCGATCGCGTTGGCGAGATAGGCCTCGTAGAAGCCCGCGGCGTCGAGGTCGATCAAGGGTGCCCCGAGCGGCTGCAACTGCCAGTCGACCAGCAGCACGAGCGGGGTCATCCGCACGCCGTAGCGGCGCGCCAAGTCGGCCTCGGACACCAGCTTGCCATCTACGTCAGTCACGCGGCGCGCGGAGCCAATGTCGATTTCGCGGATCAGCGCGCCTGCCGCCGCGTGTCCCGCCCGCACCCGCGGCGCCAAGTAGTTGCGGCGAACCTCCAGGCAGTACGGGCAGCCCTCGGTGCTGAAGAAGAGCAGGATCGGCAGCCGCTCGCGGCGCGCCTGTGCAATGATCGCGCGCAGGTCTTCTATGGCGGGAAGCGGCGTCGTACCGGCCACGAAAGTTTCCCTTACGACCCATCCCCCTCCCGGCCTCCCCCTTGAAGGGGGAGGAGACAGAGTCAGGCCATGCCGGGATTGCCCGCAACGCCCTTGATCGTAGGGTTGTTGAGCTTGCGCGGGGCGATGGTCTTTTGCTCGCGCAGGTACTTGGCGACCACGTCCCACACCGGCTCGCCCTTCACCCCTTCCTGCACCGAGGCCCAGCCGGCGACCTTGTAGGTCTTAGCCGGTTCGATCGGCGTGCCGTTCAGGCGCATGTCGGAAATGCGGCCACCCGTTTTCTGCGCCGGGTCGATCGTGTATTGCAGGCCGCCGACGCGCACCATGTCGCCGCCCTGTTGCAGGTAGGGGTCGGGGTTGAACAAATTGTCAGCCACGTCTTCGAGCACGGTCTTGATCGTCTCGCCGCTCATCTCGTTGACGGTGGTCGCCGGATAGGTAATAGCGGTCTGGTCGAGCAGGTGCTCCATCAGGATCGTCTGCCCCGGCAGCAAGCTCGTGCCCCAGCGGAAGCCGGGCGAGAACGCGATCTCCGCGCCGCGCACCGCCATTAACGCATCGAGGATCAACTGGTCGAAGCTGCCGTTGAAGTTGCCGCGGCGGTACAGCAGCCCCTCGGTGACGGCGAGCTTCTCGTTGAGCTTCGCCTCATGGGGCGCACGCACCTTGGCGATGAAATCCGCCATCGGCTTGTCCGCCGGCAGCAGATTGGCAAACACCGGCAGCAACTTGTAGCGGAAGTCCACGACCTTGCCGCCTTTGACGTCGAAGTCCATCACCGCCAGGAACTTGCCGTTACTGCCGGCGTTGGTGACGAGCGTTTGCCCGCCCGCGTTCTTGACCACGGTCGGCTGCGGCACCCCGTCGTGCGTGTGGCCGCCGAAAATCGCGTCGATGCCGCGCACGCGTGCGGCCATCTTCAGATCGACGTCCATGCCGTTGTGCGACAGCACAACGACCACCTGCGCGCCCTTGGCGCGCGCCTCGTCCACCCACTTCTGCATCGTGTCGTCCTTGATGCCGAAGTTCCACTCCGCGACCATGTAGCGCGGGTTGGCGATGGGCGTGTACGGGAAGGCCTGGCCGATCACGGCAACCTTCACCCCATTCATCGCGCGCAGCGTGTAGGGCGAGAAGACCTGATCGCCGAAGTCCGCGGTGGTGATGTTCTGCGCGACGAAGTCGATCTTACCCTTGAAGTCGTTCTCGACGATCTGCTGCACGCGCTTGGCGCCGTAGGTCATCTCCCAGTGCGGCGTCATCACGTCCACGCCGAGCAGTTTGCAGGCATCGACCATGTCTTGCGCGTTGGTCCAGAGCGCCGTGCCGCTGCCTTGCCAGGTATCACCGCCGTCCAACAGCAGCGCGCCGGGGCGGCTCGCCTTCAGCTGCTTGACCAGCGTGGCGAGGTGCGCAAAACCGCC
>JAJTHJ010000197.1 GCA_021298875.1 Burkholderiales bacterium
CTTGACCTTGTTGATCGGGCGGATCGGGATGCCGGAGGCCGCCACTGCATCGGCGGTGCCGTGCGTGGCGATTAACCCGTAGCCCATCTCGTGCAGCAGGCGCGCGATCTCGATCACCTTGGGTTTGTCGCTGTCCTTCACGCTCAGGAACACGGTGCCGCGGTCGGGCAGCTTGGCACCCGCCGCCAGTTGCGACTTGAAGAGCGCCTCGCCGAAGCTCGTGCCCACGCCCATCACCTCGCCGGTGGAGCGCATCTCCGGCCCCAGCAGCGGGTCCACGCCAGGGAACTTGGCAAACGGGAACACGGCCTCCTTGACCGAGGTGTATGGCGGCACCACGTCCACCTGCGCGCCTTGCACTGCGATCTTCTGGCCGACCATGCAGCGCGCGGCAATCTTGGCGAGCGGCTCGCCGGTGGCCTTGGAGACGAAGGGCACCGTGCGCGAGGCGCGCGGGTTGACTTCCAGCACGTAGACGGTGCCGCCTTGGATCGCAAACTGCACGTTCATCAGCCCGACCACGCCCAGGGCTTGGGCCATCAGTACGGTCTGGCGCTTAAGTTCGTTGATGGTGGCGGCATCGAGCGAGTACGGCGGCAGCGCGCAGGCCGAGTCGCCCGAGTGCACGCCCGCCTGCTCGATGTGCTCCATCACGCCGCCGATGCGCACCTCGGTGCCGTCGGCCACGCAATCGACATCGACCTCGATGGCGTCGTCCAAAAAGCGATCGAGCAGCACCGGCGAATCGTTGCTGATCTTGACCGCCTCGCGCATGTAGCGCTCCAGATCGCGCGGCTCGTGCACGATGTCCATCGCCCGGCCGCCGAGCACGTAACTCGGCCGCACCACCAGCGGGTAGCCGATCTCGTCGGCCAGGCGGAGCGCCTCTTGCTCGGTGCGCGCGGTGCGGTTGGGCGGCTGCTTCAGCCCCAGCCTCATCAGCAGTTGCTGGAAGCGCTCGCGGTCTTCGGCGATATCGATCGAGTCCGGCGTCGTGCCGATGATGGGCACGCCGTGCGCTTCCAGATCGCGCGCGAGCTTCAGCGGTGTTTGCCCGCCGTACTGCACGATCACGCCGTAGGGCTTTTCCTTGTCGACGATCTCCAGCACGTCTTCGAGCGTCAGCGGCTCGAAGTACAGGCGGTCGGAGGTGTCGTAGTCGGTGGATACCGTCTCCGGGTTGCAGTTGACCATGATGGTCTCGAACCCGTCTTCGCGCAGCGCGAGCGCGGCGTGCACGCAGCAGTAGTCGAACTCTATGCCCTGGCCGATCCGGTTCGGCCCGCCCCCCAGCACCATCACCTTCTTGCGGGCGGACGGCTGCGCCTCGCATTCGTCCTCGTAGGTCGAGTACATGTAGGCGGTGGTGGTCGCGAACTCGGCCGCGCAAGTGTCCACGCGCTTGTAGACCGGCCGCACGCCCAAGCGCAGACGTGCGTCACGCACTTCGGCGGCACTCGTCTTCAGGAGCTTGGCGAGCCGCCGGTCGGAGAAGCCTTTGCGCTTGAGGAAGCGCAGTTCCTCGGCGGTGAGCGTGTCGAGCGTGCAGGCGCCCAGCCGCTCTTCGATGCGCACCAGTTCTTCGATCTGCGCGAGGAACCAGGGGTCGATCGCGGTCTCCTCGAACACCTCGGCCACCGTCAGGCCGAGGCGGAAGGCATCGGCCACGTACCACAGCCGCTCGGGGCCGGCCTCGCCGATTTCCTCGACCACCTCGTCGCGGTCGGCGGAGCGCTCGTCCAAGCCGTCGGCCCCGACTTCCAGTCCACGCAGCGCCTTTTGCAGCGACTCTTGAAACGTACGTCCGATCGCCATCACCTCGCCCACCGACTTCATCTGCGTGGTCAGGTGGCGGTCGGCCTGCGGGAACTTCTCGAAGGCGAAGCGCGGCACCTTGGTCACGACGTAGTCGATGCTGGGCTCGAACGACGCCGGCGTGGCGCCACCCGTGATTTCGTTGCGCAACTCGGGCAGCGTGTAACCGACTGCGAGCTTGGCCGCAACCTTGGCGATAGGAAAGCCTGTCGCCTTCGACGCCAGGGCCGAGGAGCGCGACACCCGCGGGTTCATCTCGATGACGACCATCCGCCCGTCGCGCGGGTTGATCGCAAACTGCACGTTGGAGCCGCCGGTATCGACACCGATCTCGCGCAGGATCGCGATGCTGGCATCGCGCAGCAGTTGATACTCCTTGTCGGTCAGCGTCTGCGCCGGCGCGACGGTGATCGAGTCCCCGGTGTGGATGCCCATCGGGTCGAGGTTCTCGATCGAGCAGACGATGATGCAGTTATCGGCCTGGTCGCGCACGACCTCCATCTCGAACTCTTTCCAGCCGAGCAGCGACTCCTCGATCAGCAGCTCGCGCACCGGAGACAGGTCCAGCCCGCGCGTGCAGATGGCGATGAACTCTTCCATGTTCCAGGCGATGCCGCCGCCGCTGCCGCCGAGCGTGAAGCTCGGGCGGATCACCACTGGGAAGCCCAAGCCGGTCTGCGCAGCCAGCGCCTCGTCGATGCTGTGCGCAATCGACGAACGCGCCGAGCCCAGTCCGATCGCCGTCATCGCGTCCTTGAACTTCAGCCGGTCTTCGGCCTTCTCGATCGCCGCGGGCGAGGCGCCGATCAACTCCACGCCGTACTTGTCGAGCACGCCGTGCTTGTGCAGGTCCATCGCGCAATTGAGCGCGGTCTGCCCGCCCATCGTCGGCAAGCAGGCATCCGGCCGCTCGCGCTCGATGATCTTCTCGACGACCTGCCAGGTGATCGGCTCGATGTAGGTGACATCGGCCATCTCCGGGTCGGTCATGATGGTCGCCGGATTGCTGTTGACCAGAATGACGCGGTAACCCTCCTGCCGCAGCGCCTTGCAGGCCTGCGCGCCCGAGTAGTCGAACTCGCAGGCCTGGCCGATCACGATCGGGCCGGCGCCGATGATCAGGATGCTTTGGATGTCGGTGCGTTTGGGCATGGTGTCAGAGGGCTTCGAGCAACTTCTTCCAGGCTTGCCGGTGCCCCGGCTGCGTATTCCAGGTGTTCAAATGCTCTCCGACCCGCTCCAGGAAGCGGCGGCGCCCCTCGTCGCCGACCAGCGCGAAGACCGCTCGCGCCAAGTCCAAGGTGTCGATCAGGTACAGGCTCTGCCCGCCGGCATAGGCCGTGGCGAAGCGCTGCTCCACCGCCGCAAGCTCGGCGCTTGTGGTTCGCGGTACGGCGAAAAGCACCTCGGTGATCGCGCGGTGCCGTGCTTTGGTAATCGTGCCCTCGACATCGGCCAACGTCAGCGCGCGATCCTTGACCTCGACGGCGAGCAACACTCGGCCTGCCGCATCGACACACTCCAAATCCGCCGCCATGCCGGAGGCTTCATCGCTCGCATTGATGCGCGCCCGCTTGACCTGCACGTACAGGCCAAAGCGCTCCCCGATCGTGTCGAACAGCGCGCCGGCAATCGCCAGCGCGCGATCGCCGCCCGACCTTTCGGCAAGGAACCTCTCGGCGACCGCGATGGCACCCGCGCTGCTCACCCTCGGTGGCACGGCGTAGGCGAAACGAAGTTCCCGCTGTCTGCGGAAGAACTCGAGAAGCACCTGCCGGAAGACCGCGACTGTGAAGTCGGGGTCGGAACGCCTCTGTACCTCCTCGAGTACATCGACGAGGACGTTCCATCCGACCACATCCTTCTTGCTGGCGTCGTCGCGCCGCATGCGGGGAATGCGCATCGCGTTGCCCACATAGGGATCGCCGGATGTGCCGAGCACGTTCTCCTGTTCGCGATTGAAAGGTGCGACAACCTTCGACGCCAGCGAACTTGCGTCCCAATTCGACTCCTTGCCGTCTTTGCCGCGCTGGAGACAAAGGGCGTCCA
This sequence comes from Burkholderiales bacterium, assembly GCA_021298875.1. GTDB lineage: Bacteria > Pseudomonadota > Gammaproteobacteria > Burkholderiales > Burkholderiaceae_F > JAJTHJ01. Next base: position 3,865 of record JAJTHJ010000197.1, read on the forward strand.
ACCGCGGGTTAGCCACCTTTCCGCAAAGCTGAACCAGAAGGGCAAAGCGGTAACCGACCTGCTTGTGATTGATGCTGTCGCGGATCGCCGCGATCAAGTCGAGCCGGTCGAGGTAATCGCGCTCGACCGCAGCTTCGGCCGCGGCGACGACGGCCATCCAGTGCTCGGTCAGCGCGAGGCGCGCAAGCTCCGTGAGCGTAGCGTCGGCGTCACGCTTTGCCGCGGCCATGCTTCTTCTTTGCGCCGTAACGGGCGACGGGCTGTTGAACCTGCAAGACGAGTTGCCGCTCCCCCGCCGTCGCCAAGGCCGCAGCGGGAACCGGGAAGTTCAGCCAAACGGATTCGACCCGCTCCGACTTGGACGAATTGCACAAGTGAGGCGGCGCATCGACGCGAATCCAGTCGCCATAAAGACGATTCATAAGCGGACAGGAGTAACCCGAAACCGCGACGGCGCCACGGGCCTCGTGCAATGCGTCGGCCAACTCTTCATGCGCGGCGTCGCTCAGTTCGAAGCCGTAGGCCTTGCTGTCGCCGCGCGATTCGTGCGGGTACGGCGGATCGCAATAAAACAGCGTGTCGCGCGAGTCGTAGCGGCGAACGACTTCCACCGCGGGCGCGCTTTCGATCTGTACACGCTGCAAGCGCTGCACAATCTGCGCCAGGCCTTCGACGCTGCCCAGCCAACGCGACACGGCGCCCGCCATACCGGCGCGCGAGGTCAGCACGCAGTGCGCCCAGCGTCCCTCGGTGCTGGTTTGGGCCAAGCCCGTGCGCGTCTGGCGCGCGCGCACGAAGAAGCGCCGCGCCCTCTCGACCGGATCGTCGATCGCTTCGCGGGCGTTGGCGAGAACGAGTTCCTCACGGGAGAAGGGCGTTAGCGCGATGCGCCGAATCAGTGCGTCGCTGTCGTCGCGGAGCACGCGAAAGAAATTTGCGACCTCCGAATCGAGGTCGTTATAGGTTTCGACCGGCGCGGGGGGGCGGTTGATGAGCACGGCCGCCGATCCGCCGAACGGCTCGCAATAGTGCTGGTAGTGGGTCGGCAGCAGCGGCAGGATGAAGTCCAGGTGACTGAACTTCCCTCCGTAGTAGCCGAACGCAATCATTTTCTCGCGCCGCGTGGAGGCCTTGCCGACCAACCGGCGGCGGTTGATCGCCGGCGCACTCGGAGCATCGCCGGCCTCCGCCGATTCGGTACCGCGTCTCGCGTCAAACGCCGCCATCGCCGCCTCCAATCGTCGCCGAAATCGACCACAAGAGTAACGCCGTCCGCCACCGGCTGTGACGCCGCTGCGCTCCTGTGAATTCACGCTTCACAGGACGCGCCGCGGCCGTCTTTGCGCGCGCAGCGCGCTTCATGCGTAGTTCTCCGGCGCCAACCGCCGCTCGACCAGTTCGATCAGGATGTGGATCACCTTGATGTGCAACTCCTGCACACGGTCGGCGTACCTGCCGCCGGGAGTGACGATGGCGATGTCGGACAACTCAACGATCGGCGTGCCGTCGCGGCCGGTCAGTCCGATGACCTTGACGCCGCGCTCGCGCGCGACCTTCGCGGCGGCCACGATGTTCTTGCTCGTGCCGCTGGTGGTGATGGCGAGCAGCACATCGCCGGCGCGGCCATGCGCCTGCACGTAGCGTGCGAAGACCTGCTCGTAGCCGTAATCGTTGCCGACACAGGTGAGGTGGCCGGGGTCGGCGATGGCGGTGGCGGCGTAGCCAGGCCGGTTGTCGCGGTAGCGGCCGGTCAGCTCTTCGGCAAAGTGCATCGCGTCGCACATCGAGCCGCCGTTGCCGCAGGAGTAGACGCGCCCGCCGGCGGCAAAGGTGTCGGCGAGCAACGTGCCGGCGGCGTCGATGCGCGCGAGCATTGCGTCGCTGGCGCGCAGAGCGTCGAGCGCGGCGGCGGCCTCATCGAGCGCGGCGCGAACCGGGTTCATCGATGCTCCTCCATCAAATTAATGAAGCGGTCGAACAAATACTGGATGTCGTGCGGGCCGGGGCTGGCTTCCGGGTGCCCCTGGAAGCAGAAGGCCGGCCGGTCGGTGCGGCGAAAACCTTGCAGCGACCCGTCGAAGAGCGATACGTGCGTGACCTTGCAGTTGGCCGGCAGTGTCGCCGCATCGACCGCGAAGCCGTGGTTCTGCGAGGTGATCGCCACCTGGCCGGTTTCCACGTCCTGCACGGGATGGTTGGCGCCGTGGTGGCCGAACTTCATCTTTAGCGTCTTGGCCCCCGAGGCCAGCCCCATGATCTGGTGGCCGAGGCAGATGCCGAAGGTCGGCAGCCCGCGGTCGATCAGCGTGCGCGCGGCCGCGATCGCGTAGTCGCAGGGCTCCGGGTCGCCCGGGCCGTTGGCGAGAAAGATGCCGTCGGGCTTGAGCGCCAGCGCATCCGCCGCCAAGGTCTTGGCCGGCACCACGGTGATCCGGCAGCCGCGGTCGGCCAGCAGGCGCAGGATGTTGTGTTTGACGCCGAAGTCGAACGCCACCACGTGGAAGCGCGCGTCGGCGAGCGCGCCGTAGCCGCGGCCGAGCGCCCACGAGGTCTGTTGCCACTCGTAGGGCTTGCTGCAACTGACCACCTGCGCCAGATCCAAGCCCGCCATGCCGGGAAAGCCGCGCGCAAGCTCAAGCGCCTTGGCCTCATCGGTGCCGACCAGTATCGCCCCGGCCTGCGCGCCGCCGTCGCGCAGCCAGCGCGTCAGCGCGCGGGTGTCGATGTCGGCAATCGCCACCACGCCTTCGCGCCGCAGGTACTCGGACAAGGCCCACTGCGCGCGGAAGTTGGAATGCACCACCGGCAGGTCGCGGACGATCAACCCGGCGGCGTAGACGCGGTCGGACTCGAAGTCCTCGGCGTTGGCGCCGGTGTTGCCGATGTGCGGGTAAGTGAGCGTGACCAGTTGCCGGCAGTAGCTCGGGTCGGTCAGGATTTCCTGGTAGCCGGTGAGCGCGGTGTTAAAGACCACCTCACCGACCGTATGGCCGTCGGCGCCGATAGCGCGGCCGCGGAATATCGTCCCGTCGGCCAGCGCCAGCAGCGCGGGCGGACGGGCATCGGCGATCAGGGCGGACAACGGGAGGCTCCTCGGGGTGTTCGTCATGGGCCACGGCTGTGCCGCGCCCGCACCCTTCGAGCCGATACGTGGCTGAAAGGCGACGAATTATAGCGATGCCCCTCACCGCCCCTACGCGGGCGGCGCCGGCGGGTCGTCGTGCGCGCCGGGCAACAGTTGCAGATGGCGAACGGCCTCCGCCGCCGCCGGGTGCTCCGGATAGCGCAGCGCCACCTGCTCCAGAAGATGTCCGGCTTGCTCCTGCGCGCCGCCGGAGCGCAACATCGCCAGCGCACCCAACAGGTAGACGTAAGGCAAGTCCGGATGCCGCGGATGCCGCTTGTCGAAGCCCCGCAGCAGGTGCACGGCCACGTCGGCGCGGCCCTGCTCGAGCGCGGCGCGCGCCAGCGGCGCCACCTGCTCGGGCACGCGCGGGCGCCAGTGATTGTTGCGGCCGATCACATCGGCCACCAGCGGCACGGCCTCGGCCGGCGTGTCGATGCGCAGCAGCAGTTCGACGCAGCGCTCGGCGTGGCTTTCGATGCGGGCGCGGTTGCCCTCGCGCAGCAGCAGCTTGTGCAACCGTGCGTGGAGGGACAAGTCGTTGGGTCGCCGACCCAGGTCGCCTTCGATCTGGGCGATCGCCTCGGCGATGTCGCCGTCGGCCACCATGCGCGTGACCAGCGCATCGCGCGCGCCGTTGCACATCGACCCGCCGCAATCGGGTTCGCGCGCCGCGGTCGTTCTCGCCCGGGCCGATGACCACCAGATGCAGCCCGTCGGCATACTGGTACGCGACGTAGCCGATCAGCGCGCACAGGACGTAGGTGATGGCCCAAAACGCGGCGGAGAGCAGGAACAGCGCCGCGATAACGCCCGTGCCCAGCGTCGGCGGCTTGCCGTCGAGGGCCGATGCGACGGCGGCCCATCCCACTCCTAAAGATGCGGCCAGCGACGGCAAACCATAGCCGCGGGCCCACTCCGCACAAAACACCAGGGCAAAAAGCCCGAGCAGCGGCAGTCCGATCACGCTGGCCGCACGGCTCAGCGCGGCCAGGCTTACCGCGGTCGCCAGACTGCCACCGGCCACCAAGCGCAGCGTGGCAACCGGCAGCAGAACGACGAACAGCAGCAGCCAGACCAGGGCCGTTAGCCAAGCGTTACCTCGGCTGGCCCAGGCGATGCCCACCCAAGCGCCCACGAAGAGCGGATTGAGCGCCACGTACTGCGCCGCGCCGAGCCACCCGGTGCCGAGGGGTGCATCTGGATACAACGAGGGGCGCAGGAAGCCGAGCGCGGCCCGTTCGGCAACGATGAAGCCGTAGCCCAGGCCATAGGCACTGGCCAACACGAGAACGATGACGGCCACGACGCTGGCCCCGGCACCGAACCGGAACGCCAGCGGCAAGGATGCGCACAACGCCGCCAGGACGAGGATGTGGAGCAGTACCGGAAGGTCGAGCGGGAGCGCCAGGAACTTGTGCAGCCGACGCCAAAACGGAGTGACTGCCGGCCGCTCGTCACCGAGCGCGTGGGGCGAGGGGGCTGCGGCGGACACGGGGCGCGAGGGGGCGAAGAAAACGCGCGCGAATTTATCCCAACCCCGGCCCTAAGGGCAGCCGCAGAGACGGGATTTACCGCAGGTACAGCCTCGTGTGACGCGCTGCGGACACTGCGGCTCGCGCGAAATCCCGCGTCGCCGCCCCCAAGCCGCAGGCGTCCCTAGGCTAGAGCTTCTCCGTCTCGCCGGCGCGCGGCTGCCACTTCATCAGGTGCCGCTCCACCCAGCCGACCGAGGCATCGAGCACCAGCGCAAAGGCGGTCAGCACCAGGATGCCGGCCATCACCGTGTTGATGTCGAAGGTGCCTTCGGCTTGCAGGATCAGATAGCCCACGCCGCGTGACGAACCGAGGTACTCGCCGACCACCGCGCCGACGAAGGCCAGGCCGACCGAGGTGTGCAGCGAGGAGAACACCCAGCTCATCGCGCTCGGCAGGTACACGTGGCGCAGTAACTGCCGCTGGTTGGCGCCGAGCATTTTGGCGTTGGCCAGGATCGTGGGGCTGACCTCCTTCACGCCTTGATAGACGTTGAAGAAGACGATGAAGAACACCAGCGTAAAGCCGAGCGCCACCTTGGACGCAATGCCCAGCCCGAACCAAACCGCAAAGATCGGCGCCAGGATCACCCGCGGCATCGAATTGAGCGCCTTGATGTACGGATCGAGGATCGCCGCCGCCACCGGCGACAACGCCAACCACATCCCCACCGCCAACCCCGCCACGGTGCCGATGACAAAGGCCAGCACGGTTTCCAGCAAGGTCACCCACAGATGCTGGTAGATGTCTGCGTCGACGAAAAACCAGGTCCAGATGCGATTGAGAATCTTGACAGGCTCACCGAAGAAGAAGGCCGCCTGCCGGTCGTTGTCGAACACGAAGGGCGGCACCAGCCCCGGCGTAGTCAGCAGATGCCAAAGCCCGAAGATCGCCACGAGCAGTCCGAGCTGCCAGAAGCGCAGGTTGCGCGGGTTGGGCTTGATGTGTTTCCACATAGCCGTACTCAAGCGAACAGTTCCGCGACCGAGGCCACGCGTGCGAAGCTGCCGTTCAACGCCGCCAAAAACGCCGCCTGCACCTGAGCGGCCGGCACCGTCGCGCCCTGCCAGACGAGGTCGCGCGTGGCGCAGGCGTCGGCCGCCAGTACGCACTCGAACCCGAGGTCGGCCGCGGCCCGCACCGAGGTGTCGATGCACATGTGGGTCATCATCCCGGCCACCGTGAGCCGGGCGACACCGGCGGCGCGCAATTGCTCGGCAAGCGGGGTGGCGCGGAACGCGTTGGGGAAGTGCTTGACCACCACCGGCTCGCCGTCCTGCGGCGCGACGGATGCGTGAATCCGCACGCCGTCGGTGTCGGGCAGGAAGAAGCTCGCGCCGGCGCGCGTCGAAATGTGCTGAACGTGGAACACCGGCTCAGCGCGCTGGCGGAACGCCGCCAGCAGTTCCGCCGCGCGTGCGGCGGCCTCCAGCGAACCGACCAGCGGCATCCGACCGCCATCGAAGTAGTCGTTCTGTATATCGATCAGCAGCAAGGCCCGTGTGGTCATGCCGCCACCTTCTGCTGCGCATAGCCCTTGAGCACTTCTTCGCGCAGCACGTCCCAGATCGCCTTGTGCAGCTCGATGAAGCGCGGCAGCACGCGCACCTCGGCCACGTCGCGCGGGCGCGGCAGGTCGATGGCGAACTCGCCGATCGGATGCGCGGCCGGCCCGGCCGAGAGCACCACCACGCGGTCGCTCATCGCGATGGCTTCGTCCAGGTCGTGGGTGATGAACAAGACGGCTTTGCGCTTGGCGGCCCACAGCTCCAGCACCTCGTTTTCCATCAACTGGCGGGTCTGGATGTCGAGCGCGGAAAACGGCTCGTCCATCAAGATGATGTCGGGGTCGAGCACCAGCGTCTGCGCCAACGCCGCGCGCTTGCGCATGCCGCCGGACATCTGGTGCGGGTAGCGGTCGCCGAAGCCGCCCAAGCCCACGCGGCGCAACCAGTCCTCGCCCTGCCGGCGCGCTTCCTCGGCCGGCACGCCGCGGAACTGAAGCCCCGCGGTGACGTTGGCCAGTGCCGTGCGCCAAGGCATCAACGCCTCGGACTGGAACATGTAGCCCGCGCGCCGGTTGATGCCGGTCAGCGGCTCGCCGAAGACGCGCACGCAGCCGCTGGACGGCTCGAGCAGGCCCGCGCCGACGTTGAGCAGCGTGCTCTTGCCGCAGCCGGTCGGCCCGACCACGCTGACGAACTCCCCCGGCGCGATCGCCAGCGTTACGTCTCGCACCGCCGTATAACGCTGCGCGCGGTTATGCCGATCGACGAAGGTGCAGGTGATCGCGGAAAGGTCGAGGGCTGGGGGTGAGGCCATGAGGGATGATGGATGGTGCGGCGACGCCGCGATGATGGCGCTACGCGCCAATGATTCGTTCGTCATAGCCCGCGCAGCGGGCATCATGGCGGCCACCGGCCGCGTCATCCATCATTTACTTGTACTTCGCGTTGGCCTTCTTGACGAAGTCGTTGGTGTAAACGGCCTTGAGGTCCACCTTGGCACCGGCCAGCTTCTCGTCGCCGGCAGCCAGCGCACGCAACGCCGTCTTCGGCCCCTCGTCGGGGATCGTGCCATCGGGCGACAGCGCGGGCTTGGCCTTGAGAAAGGCGTCGATGTACACCGCGCGGTCGCCGAGCAGGAAGGCCTCGGGCACGACCTTGACGATATCGCTCGGGCCAGCCTTCTGGATCCACTTGTTAGCGCGGACGATGGCGTTGGTCAGCGCCTGCACGGTGTTGGGGTGCTTCTCGATGAACGGCACCGGCGCGTACAGGCAGCCCGCCGGCATCGGCCCGCCAAAGACGCGGTCGGCCTCGGCAACGATGCGCGTGTCGGAAACGATCTTGATGTCGCCGGGGCGCGACAGCAGCGTAATCACCGGGTCGAGGTTGGAGATCGCATCGACCTGCCCCGCCTTGACCGCGGCCACCGCGCCGCTGGCCGCACCCACGCCGACGATGGACACGTCGGTGGGCTTCAACCCGGCGCTCGCCAGCACGAAATTGGTCATCACATGGGTCGATGAGCCGGGCGCGGTGACGCCGATTTTCTTGCCCTTCAAATCGGCCACCGTCTTGTAGTTGGGCATCGTCTTGGTGCTCACGCCCAGCACGATCTGCGGCGCCCGCCCTTGCAGCACAAAGGCGCGCATCGGCTGGCCCTTCAACTGCATATTGACCGTGTGCTCGAAGGCGCCGGAGACCACATCCGCGCTGCCGCCGACCACCGCCTGCAGCGCCTTGGCGCCGCCGGCGAAGTCGACGATCTCCACGTCCAGCCCCTCGTCCTTGAAGTAGCCGAGCTGCTCGGCCACGGTCAGCGGCAAGTAATAAAGCAGGTTCTTGCCGCCGACGGCAATGACCACCTTCTTCTTCTCGGGCGCCTGGGCGGCGGCGAAGGTTGGAATGGCAGCCAGCGCCGAGCCGGCTGCGGCGAGCGCGAGCAACTCGCGCCGGGAAAGCTTTGCATCCATCGGTGTCTTCCTCGTGATAAACGCCGCTCGTGCGGCAGCGTGAGCGGGCGACTATGTAACGCCGTCGGCGCGCAGCGCGGCAATTTGCCCGTCGTCGTAGCCGAGAGCGCGCAGCACTTCGTCGGTGTGCTCGCCGAGCTTGGGGCCCAGCCACTGCGTGCCGCCGGGTGTCGCGGAGAACTTCGGCGTCACCGCGGGCACCGCCAGAGCAGTTCCGTCCGCCATCACGGCCCGCTCGATCATCTGCCGCGCAGCAAACTGCGCATCGGCAAACATGTCGGCCACGCTGTAGATCTTGGATACCGGCACGTCGGCCGCGGCGAGTGCGGCCAGTGCGTCGTCGATACCGCGGCCCTCGCACCAGTTCTGGATCGCGGCATCGATTTCGGCGGTGCGCGGCACGCGGCCGTCGTTGCGCGCCAACTGCGGATCGTTGGCCAGATCGTCGCGGCCGATGGCGACTATCAAGCGCTTGAAGATCGCGTCGCCGTTGCCGGCGATCACGATGGCCGCGCCGTCGCCGCAGGTGTAGGTGTTGGACGGCACGATCCCCGGCAGCGCGCCGCCGGTGCGCTCGCGCACGACTCCAAAGCGGTCGTACTCGGGCACGGTGCTTTCCATCAGGTTGAACACCGCCTCGTACAGCGCCACGTCGATCTGCTGGCCCTGACCCTTGCCGCGCCCGCCCGTGGCATCGCGGTGGCGCAGCGCCATCAGCGCGCCGATCACCCCGTGCAGCGCCGCGATGGAGTCGCCAATCGAAATGCCGATCCGCACCGGCGGCCGGTCCGGGTGGCCGGACACGTAGCGAATGCCGCCCATGCTCTCGCCGATCGCGCCAAAGCCCGGCTTGTCGCGCATCGGCCCGGTCTGCCCATAGCCCGACAGCCGCACCATGATCGTCGCCGGGTTCGCCGCGCGCAGTTGCTCGTAACCCAGGCCCCACTTCTCCAGCACGCCGGGGCGGTAGTTTTCGATCACCACGTCGGCTTCGAGCGCTAGTTGCCTCGCGATGGCCTGGGCACGCGGGTCCTTCATATTGAGCGTGATCGACTTCTTGTTGCGCGCCTGCACCGCCCACCACAGCGAAGTGCCCTCGTGCAGATAACGCCACGAGCGGATCGGGTCGCCACCGCGCGGGTCTTCGACCTTGATCACCTCGGCGCCAAACTCGGCCAGCATCCGCGCGGCAAACGGCCCGGCGATCAGCGTGCCGAGTTCCAGCACCTTGATCGCGGCGAGCGGCCCCATCAGGCCCCCAGCAGAAACAGGATCACGCAGCACAACCAGCCGACCGTCCACACCACCGAGCGCAGCCCCGGTATGTCGGACAGATAGGCGACGAGGTAGGCGAGCCGCGCGACGATGAAGGTGACCGCCGCCGCGTCGACCTGCGCCTGCTGCGCCTGCAACATCTGCGCGACGATCACGCCTGCGGCAAAGAACGGAAAAGCCTCGAAGCCGTTTTTCTGCGCGTTGTCCGCGCGCCGCGACAGGCCCTGCTGCCGCTCCAGAAAGGCGCGTGGGTCGCGGTTGTCGTAGCGCTCGCTGGTGCCGACGAACTTGGCAACCGCGGTCGCCACCAGCGGCAGGATCGCGGCGATCAGCACGCACCACAGGGCGATGGTCATCGTGGGTCTCCTCAAGCGGCGCGGCGATCGAGCATCGCCTGCGCAATGGTGTTCACATCGGTGTATTCGAGTTCGGCGCCAGCCGGCACACCGCGCGCCAGCCGGGTGATCTTCAGTTGCGGATCGCGCGCGCGCAGCAGTTCGCCGATGTAGTGCGCGGTGGCATCGCCCTCGGGCGTGAAGGAGGTGGCGACGATCAACTCGCGCACCAGCCCGTCGGTGGCGCGCGCGAGCAGCCGCTCCAGTTGAATCTCGCGCGGGCCGATGCCGTCCAGCGGCGAGATGCGCCCCAGCAGCACGAAGTACATGCCCTGGTAGGCGAGCGACTGTTCGATCACCAGTTGATCGGCCGGACTTTCGACCACGCACAGCAAGCCGGCGTCCCGGCGCGGACTGGCGCAGGTCTCGCAGATGTCGAGTTCGGTCAGCGTGTTGCAGCGGGCGCAGTGACGGATCTCGGCGGCGGCCGCCAGCAGCGCCTCGCCCAGCTTGACCGCCGTATCGCGCTCGTGCTGCAACAGGTGAAAAGCGATCCGCTGCGCCGAGCGCGGGCCGATGCCGGGCAGGCGCTTTAGCGCGTCGACGAGTTTGTCGAGGGTGGGGCTTAAACGCATGAAGATCAAGATGACGGCGCTACGCGCCTGTGACTTGCGGGCGAGGCAGCTGCCCGTAGCCCGGATGCAGGCGCGCACGCGCCGAAATCCGGGTGGGTGCAACAGTGCAGCGACGATCCCGGATTGCGCTTCGCTTCATCCGGGCTAGGGTGAGGCTGCGCCGCGCGAGCCTCATAGCCCGCGCAGCGGGCGTTCACAGGCGGCGCAGCCGCCGTCATTTTCAATGCCTTTCCAGGGCAGCCGCCGTCCTCTTCATTCGTACATCAGAACGGCAGCTTCATCCCCGGCGGCAGCGGCAGGCCGGCAGTGATCGCGGCCATCTTCTCCTGTGAGGTCTGTTCGGCGCGGCGCAGCGCGTCGTTGAAGGCGGCGGCGACCAGGTCTTCGAGCATGTCCTTGTCGTCGCCGACGAGGCTCGGGTCGATCGCCACGCGCCGCACCTGATGCTTGCAGGTCATCGTCACCTTGACGACGCCGGCGCCGGACTGGCCTTCGACCTCCAAAGCGGCGAGTTCGTCTTGCAGCTTTTGCATGTTCGCCTGCATCTTCTGCACCTGCTGCATCATGCCGGCGATCTGTCCTTTCATCATTGCGCGTACTCCGTCAGGTGGCGGGCTTGATCGACTGCGGGTCGACCGTGGCGCCGAAGTTGTCGATCAATTGCTTGACGAAGGGGTCGGCGTAGATCGCCTCCTCCGCCCGCTTCTGTTGCTCGGCGCGCGCTTCGTCGGCGCGGCCCTTGGCGGTCGGACCGGCGGTGGCGCCGACTTCCACGCTGAGCTTGACCGGCTGGCCCAGGTGCTGGGTCAGCGCGGCCTTGAGCCGTTCGAGCGTGCCGCCTTCGGCCAGCGTCTTGACCGGCACGCGCAGCTTGTAGTGATTGCCCTCGCTGCTCACGAGCTCGCTGCGCACGGCGAGTTCGCGGGTGAAGCCGGTGAGGTTGAGTTGTTCGACGAGGGAGGGC
>JAJTHJ010000073.1 GCA_021298875.1 Burkholderiales bacterium
CCGCGGTCGCACCGCTGCCGCGCTCGCGCAAGATCTACCTGACCGGCTCGCGGCCCGACCTGCGCGTACCGCTGCGCGAGATTGAACTCGCGGACACGCCGACCGCGCAGGGCGTGGAGAAGAACCCGCCGCTGGCGGTGTACGACAGCTCCGGCCCCTATACCGACCCGACGGTGGCGATCGACATCCGCGCCGGGCTGGCGCCGCTGCGGGCCGCGTGGATTGCCGAGCGCGGCGACACCGAAGAACTGGCCGGCCCCAGCTCGCGCTACGGCATCGAGCGGCTGGCCGACGCCAAGCTCGCTGAGTTGCGCTTCGGCCTGGCGCGCCGGCCGCGCCGCGCGCAGGCGGGGCGCACGGTGACGCAGATGCACTACGCGCGCCGCGGTATGGTCACGCCGGAGATGGAGTTCGTCGCGCTGCGCGAAAACCAGCGGCTGGAGGGCTACAGCGAGGCGCTGCGTCGCCAGCATCCCGGCCAGAGTTTCGGCGCCAGCCTCCCGGCGCGCATCACGCCGGAGTTCGTCCGCCACGAGGTGGCGCGCGGCCGCGCGATCATCCCCGCCAACATCAATCACCCGGAAACCGAGCCGATGGCCATCGGCCGCAACTTTCTGGTGAAGATCAACGCCAACATCGGCAACTCGGCGGTCACGAGTTCCATCGGCGAAGAAGTCGAGAAGATGACCTGGGCGATCCGCTGGGGCGCGGACACGGTGATGGACCTGTCCACCGGCAAGCACATCCACGAGACGCGCGAGTGGATCGTGCGCAACAGCCCGGTGCCGATTGGCACGGTGCCCATTTATCAGGCGTTGGAGAAAGTCGAGGGCCGCGCCGAAGAACTGACCTGGGAAATCTTCCGCGACACGCTGATCGAGCAGGCCGAGCAGGGCGTGGACTACTTCACCATCCACGCGGGCGTGCGGCTGCCGTTCATCCCGATGACGGCCAAGCGACTCACGGGCATCGTCTCGCGCGGCGGCAGCATCATGGCCAAGTGGTGTTTGGCGCATCACAAGGAGAGCTTCCTGTACACGCACTTCGCCGAAATCTGCGAGATCATGGCCGCCTACGACGTGAGCTTTTCGCTCGGCGATGGCCTGCGCCCCGGCAGCATCCACGACGCCAACGACGAAGCGCAGATGGCCGAGCTCGCCACCCTGGGCGAGCTGACGCAGATCGCCTGGAAGCACGACGTGCAGGTGATGATCGAAGGGCCGGGCCACGTGCCGCTGCACATGATCAAACACAACATGGACGAGCAACTGCGGCTGTGCCACGAGGCGCCGTTCTACACCTTGGGCCCCTTGACCACCGACATCGCGCCCGGCTACGACCACATCACCAGCGCCATCGGCGCCGCGCTGATCGGCTGGTACGGCACCGCGATGCTCTGCTACGTGACGCCCAAGGAGCACCTCGGGCTGCCGAACAAGAAGGACGTGAAGGACGGCATCATCGCCTACAAGATCGCCGCGCACGCGGCCGATCTGGCCAAGGGCCACCCCGGCGCGCAGTTGCGCGACAACGCTTTGAGCAAGGCGCGCTTCGAGTTCCGCTGGGACGACCAATTCAACCTTGGCCTGGACCCGGACACCGCCAAGGACTTCCACGATGAAACCTTGCCCAAGGACAGCATGAAGACCGCGCACTTCTGCTCGATGTGCGGCCCGCACTTTTGCAGCATGAAGATCACGCAGGACGTGCGCGACTACGCGGCCACTCAAGGCGTGGCCGAAGGCGAGGCGCTGGCCCGCGGCATGCAGGAGAAAGCGGTGGAGTTCGTGCGGCAGGGCGGGGAGATTTATCGCCGCGCATAATCGGCGCTGGCTCGGGGGCCATCGGGCTTACCGGGCGCACACCAAGGAGGATCGACCATGGGTTTACTCGATGAAGTGCTGTCCGGCGCGCTGGGCGGCACGCAGTCCGTGCAGCGGCCGCAGGTCGGCGGCGCGGCAGGTGGCGCCGGTGCGCTGATGGCGCTGCTGCCGGTCGTGCTTGCCATGCTCAACGGTCGTGGCGGCGCCGGCCCCGGCGCTGCTGCTGCACCTGGCGGCGGCTTGGGCGATCTGGGCGGTCTGCTCGGGCAGATGATGGGCGGGGGCGCGCCGGCGGCCGGTGGCTTGGGTGGCTTGGGCGAACTGCTCGGCCGCATCCAGCAGGCGGGCCATGGCGAACAGGCCCGGTCTTGGGTCAGCACCGGACAAAACATGCCGATCGATGCGGATGCCATCGGGCGCATCTTCGGCAACGATGGCCTTGCAGACATTGCCCGCCGGGCCGGACTGAGCGAGCCGGAGGTGAGCCGCGGCTTGTCGGAACTGCTGCCGGAGGTGGTCGATCGCCTGACGCCGTCCGGCAGTCTTCCCGAGGCCGGTATGTTCGACGCCAGCTTGGCGGACTTGCAGCGGCGCTTGGGTCTTTGATGGGGTACAGGGCGGATTGATGCTCGTCTGGCTCGACAAGATTCCCCTCGTGGTGTTCGTGCTCGCGGCGCTGCTGCTGGGCTTCGCTCCGTCCACGCCCGAGCCGCACATTTCGGAGAAGCTCAAGATGCTCGCCGCCGGCACGCTGCGGCGGCCGCTCGATATCTTCGACCTGCTCTTCCACGCTTCGCCGTTTGTATTGGTCGGCTTGAAGCTGTTGCGGATGCGGCGGTCGCGCGCTTGAGGCCGGCGATGCCACTGTCTTTGCTGCACACCCGCGTGCTCGGCGTGCTCGTCGAAAAAGAGCGCACCGTGCCCGACACCTACCCACTGTCGTTGAACGCGCTGGTCGCCGGCTGCAACCAGAAGAACAACCGCGATCCGGTGTTGAGCGCGAGCGAGGCCGAGGTGCAGGCCGCGCTGGACGAGCTGAAGGCGCAGTCGCTCGTCATTGAAGTGAGCGGCGCGCGCGTGGCGCGTTACGAGCACAACGTGGGCCGCGTGCTCAAGCTGCCGGCGCCTTCGGTGGCGCTGCTCGCCACGCTCTTCCTGCGCGGCCCGCAAACCGCGGGCGAATTGCGCATCAACGCCGAGCGGCTGCACCGTTTTGCCGATATCTCGTCGGTCGAAGCGTTTCTCGAAGAACTGGCCACCCGGCCCGACGCGCAGGGCGGTGCCCTCGTCGTGCTGCTGCCGCGCCGCCCCGGCGAGCGCGAGCCGCGCTGGGCGCATTTGCTGTCGGGGGCGGTGGAGATTTCTGCCCCGGCTGCGGCTGCCGACGGCGACGTATCGCTCGAAGCTCGCGTGGCCGTGCTCGAAACGGATGTCGCGGAGTTGAAGTCACTGGTGGCGCGCCTGACTGCCGGAGCTTGAGCGCTGCGGCGCCTCGCTTGCGACTGGGAGGCCGCCGTCCGTGTCGTCCCGAGCACAGCGAGGGACCTGCTGTGGTGAGGCGGCTCAAAAGCAGGTCCCTCGCTGCGCTCGGGACGACGCGTCCTATCGGGATTCCAGTGCGTTTCCGCCGTCCTGCGATGGACTGCGCGTTTGACCGCGGGCAAGCGCCGCGCGCGGCGTGCGCGCACACTGCCGGCGTTGTCCTGAATTTTTCGCTCCATGTCCAACAGCAGCACTCCCCACTCGCCTCGCCGCGGCATCGACTGGCTGCGCGATCCCGCAACAAACGAGGGCACCGCCTTCACCGCCGCGGAGCGCGATGCGCTCGGCCTGCGCGGGCTGCTGCCGCCGCGGGTGGCCACCATCGAAGAGCAGGCGCAGCGGATGCTCGCCAATCTGCGCGGCTACACCGCGCCGCTGCACAAGTACGTGGCGCTGGAAGCGCTGCACGGGCGCAACACGGAGCTGTACTACCGCCTGCTGACCGACCACCTCGAAGAGCTGATGCCGATCGCCTACACGCCCACCGTGGGTGAGGACTGCCAGCACTTTGGCCACATCTTCCAGCAGGCGCGCGGGCTGTATGTGTCGATCGAAGACCGCGGCCGCGTCGCGCAACTGCTTGCCAATTGGCCGGAAGACGGAGTCGATATCGTCGTCGTCACCGATGGCGAGCGCATCCTGGGCCTGGGCGATCTGGGGGCCAACGGCATGGGCATCGCCATCGGCAAGCTGGCGTTGTACGTCGCCTGCGCCGGCATCCACCCGCGGCGCAAGCTGCCGGTGCTGCTCGACGTGGGCACCAACAACCTGGCGCTGCGCGGCGATCCGCTCTACCTGGGCCTTAACCGACCGCGCGCGACCGGCGCCGAGTACGACGCGCTGGTCGATGAGTTCATGACGGCACTCGCCCAACGCTTCCCCGGCGTGGTGGTGCAGTTCGAGGACTTTGCCAATCACCACGCGTTCGAGTTGCTGGCGCGCTGGCGCGAGCGGCTGCCATCCTTCAACGACGACATTCAAGGCACCGCGGCGGTGGCGGTGGCGGGGCTGTTGTCCGCGCTGCGCGCCACCGGCGGCAAAGCGGTCGAGCAGCGGCTGCTGTTCCTGGGCGCCGGCGAGGCGGCCACCGGCATCGCCGATCTGTATGCGGCGGCGGTGCGCGCCGAGGGCGTGGCGCCGGACGATGCGCGGCGCTGCTCGTGGCTCTTCGACAGCAAGGGCCTAGTGGTCGCTGGCCGCGCCGATCTGGCCGCGCACAAGCGCGCCTACGCGCACGCGCATGCGCCGGTGGCCGACTTTGCCGCCGCGGTCGAAGCGCTGCGGCCGACCGCGATCATCGGCGTGTCTGCGGTGGCCGGCGCGTTCGACGAGCGCGTGCTGCGCGCGCTCGCCGCCTGCAACGCGCGGCCGATTGTCTTCGCCTTGTCCAACCCGACTTCGCGCGCCGAGTGCACGGCCGAGCAGGCCTATCGCTGTACCGACGGGCGGGCGCTCTTCGCCTCGGGCAGCCCGTTTGGTGCGGTCGAGTTCAACGGCCGGCGCCACGTGCCGCGGCAGGGCAACAACGCGTATGTGTTCCCCGGCATCGGGCTGGGAGCCATCGTCTCGCGCACGCGGGCGATCACCGACGAGATGTTCCTCACGGCAGCGCGCACGCTGGCCGGCGAGGTGTCCGACGCCGATCTGGCGCAGGGCAGCCTTTATCCGCCGCTGGCTCAGGTGCGCCAGGTGTCGGCGCGGATTGCCGCCGCGGTGGCGTCGGTGGCCTGGGCGCAGGGGCTGTCGCCGTTGCCATGCCCGTCCGATCTGCCTAGCCTCGTGCGGGCGAGCATGTACGAGCCGGGGTATCGCGGCTGCGCCGCGGCTGGCGCCTGAGGGCGGGCACAATCGCGCCTGACCTCCATTGCCGAAGGCGCCCCGATGTCCCGCGACCCGTTCCAGATTTTCATCTCCAGCCTGGTCACGCTGGCGCTGATCGGCGCCGCGCTGTGGATTCTGAGCCCCTTCGCGGTGGCGATCCTGTGGGCGACGATGATCGCGGTGGCCTGCTGGCCGCTGTTCCTGCGGCTGGAGGCGCGGCTGGGCAGGCGGCGCTGGCTGGCGGTGACGGCGATGTTCTTCGTGATGCTCGCGGTCTTCGTGCTGCCCTTCGTGGCCGCGGTGGCCACACTGGTGCAACACACGGACGAGATCGTCCACTTCATCAAGCTGCTGTCGCAGCCCGAGCTGCTGCCGCCGCTGGCCTGGGTGCAGACGCTGCCGCTGATCGGCCCGCGCGCGCACGAGTGGTGGACGGCGGCGCAGGGCGATCCGCAAAGCCTGGTGGCGCGCGCCTTGCCCTACCTGGGCAAGCTCGTGCAATGGCTGGTCGGGCACGCGAGCGGTGTGGGCTTGCTGGTCGTCAACATCCTGCTCACCATCGTGCTGGCCACCGTGATGTTCGCCAACGGTGAGGCCGCTGCCGATCATCTGCGGCGCGCGGTGCGGCGGCTGGGCGGCGCGCGTGGCGAGCAGGCGCTGCAACTGTCCGCGATGGCGATCCGCGGCGTGGCGCTCGGCGTGGTGGTGACCGCGCTGATTCAGGCCACCTTTGCCGGTATCGGCCTGTGGATCGCCGACGTGCCGCTGGCCGGGCTGCTCACGGCCGCGATGTTCCTGCTCGCCATCGCGCAGATCGGCGTCGGCCCGGTGATGATCCCGGCGACGATCTGGCTCTACTGGAACGGCGACACGCTGTGGGGCACCGTGCTGCTGGTGTGGACGGCGATCGCGCTGACAATGGAAACGTGCTGCGCCCCTGGCTGATCAAGCGCGGCGCCGATCTGCCGCTGCTGTTGATCTTCGCCGGCGTGGTCGGCGGGCTGCTGACGATGGGGCTGCTCGGTATCTTCATCGGGCCGACGCTGCTGGCGGTGGCCTTCATGCTGTTCGATGCGTGGCTGGACGAGAACGACACCGCCAAGCCGCCGGCACCGCCGCCCGCTACGTAAGCGCCTGCGCCTGCCGTTCCACCAGGTAGACGATCGAGCGGTAGGCCAGCGCACCGTGCTGCGACAAGCCGATCTCGCAGGTGCGGCTGGTGGAGTAGCCATCGGTGCAGCCTGCCACCGCACCGCGCAAGTTGCGCAGCGCGTGCTCGTTGAGTTCGGGGAAGTTGAAGCCGCGGTCGCCGGCAAAGCCGCAGCAGCCGATCTCGCCGGGTTGCACCACCTGCCCGGCGCAGGTGCGGGCGACCGCTGTCAGCTTGTCGGTGAGGCCCATCTTGCGGATGCTGCATACCGGGTGCAGTGCGATGGCCTCGTCGCTGCGCGCGATCCGCACGCGGGGCAGAACGAGGTCGTGCAGAGCCTCCGTCACGTCGAGCACGTTCAGTCGCCCGTGCAGGAACTTCTTCATCCGGTAGGCGCAGGGGCTGGTGTCGAAGACGATCGGCAGCCGACCGCCGTCGCTCGCCGCGGCGAGCGCGGCTTCCAGTTCGGCGCTTTTGGCGTCCGCCGACTCGGCCAAGCCCTTGCTCTCGAAGGGCTGCCCACAGCACAGCTCGTTCATCCGCGCCGGGTGGATCACCGCGTAACCGGCCTTGCCGAGCAGTCGTGCGGTGACGGTGGGCAGCGACTCGGTCACTGAGTCGCCGCGCGCCGGCCCCATCGTGCGCGCCGCGCAACTGGGAAAGTAGACGACGGCTTCGGGGAAAGATCGAAGGGGAGCGCTGCGTCCAGACATCGAGCGACGATCCACGCCCCCACCCTGGCCCTCCCCCGCAAGCGGGGGAGGGAAAAACTCCCTCCCCTGCGAAGCGGGGGAGGGTTGGGGTGGGGGAGCGAGCGCGGCAACTTCGTTCTGCTCCCGAGTAGCGAAGTCCAACCTTGTGCCCGCCGCCGGCCGGTACTTCGCCGGTCTTGGCAGCGTCGGCGTCCACGGTGGGATGCGGTCGCCGGAGGCTTTGCGCAGCGCGCCGGTAAATGCACCCAGCGCGCGCGTGCCGAGCGTGGCGTGCGCCAG
>JAJTHJ010000369.1 GCA_021298875.1 Burkholderiales bacterium
AGGGGTCGAAGCCCCCAATCTGCCAGAAGACCCGGCGACCACTCAGCGGCCTGCATGCAGGCCGCTGAGCAGTCCTCGATCAACGTCAAGTGTCGGATAAATACGAAACCAGCTCACGCGGCGGCAATCCGCAGTCGGCACCGAGCGCGCGCCGCTTCCCACCCAGCAGAACCTGGAAGCACGAGAGTGGCTAGACACGAGTCGTGTGGCGCAGCGGACCGAACGACGGGAGACGAAGTCCCCGCGCAACCGCAACGGCGCTGCGGCTTAAACTGCCGTCGAGCCTGACCCCATTGGGAGGTTGACGATGGATGACCCCGCACTCCAGTTGGAACTGCCGGACTCGCTGCGCCGCTTTGTGGATGAGCGGGTGCAGCGGGGCGACTATGCGGACGCCGCCGAGTATCTGCGCGACCTGGTGCGCCGCGATCGCGAAGCGCAAGCGGCGCAGCGTCTGCGTGAGCTGATTCAAGAAGGGTTGGCATCGGGGCCGCCGCGCGCGCTCGGCGAGTCCGACTGGTCCGATCTGCGCGCACGCGCCGTGCAAGCGACGCGGTGAAGCCGGCACGCCTGCGGCCGGCGGCCGAGCGGGACCTCGTCGAGATCGCGCACTGGTATGCCGACCAAGGCGGGGCGGCGCTGGCCGACCGGTTCTTCGAAGAAGCGCGCGCCGCCCTGTCCACGGTTGAACGCACACCCGGAATCGGCTCGCTGCGCCTTGGCGAGATCGCCGGGGTGCCCGGCTTGAGGTCCTGGGCGTTGCAGAACTTTCCTGTGCGCTGGTTCTACCTGGAGCGGCCGGAGTTTCTGGATGTCTTGAGGCTGCTCGGAGAACGGCAGGACATCGCCGCCATCCTGGGGCCGGGGCCGCACTGAGGGCGCCGCGCCAACCGCAACGCCGCTCGAAGCATGCCCTCCGCCTACACCTCTCCGCCCTCCGCACCCCCGGCGGCCGCCGCAACGGGGCTTTGGCGGGTTGGCATCCGGTGGACCTCGCGGCGCATGTGCTCGATGCGCTGGTCGAGCGCAGCGGGGTCGATCCGGCGCGCATCGACGACGTGATCCTCGGTTGCGTGATGCAGGTGGGCGAGCAGGCGGTCAACGTGGCGCGCAACGCGGTGCTGGCCTCGCGCCTGCCGCAGTCGGTGCCGGCCACCAGCATCGACCGGCAGTGCGGCTCCTCGCAGCAGGCGCTGCACTTCGCGGCGCAGGCGGTGATGGCGGGCACGATGGACTTGGTCGTCGCGGGCGGCGTGGAAGTCATGTCGCGTGTGCCGCTGGGCCCCTCGGTCACGCTCGCCGCCAAGGCGGGCATGGGCACGTATATGAGCCCGGCGCTCAGGGCGCGCTTTGGCGAGACCGAGTTCAGCCAGTCCACCGGCGCGGAGATGCTGGCACGCAAGTACGGCCTCAGCCGCGCCGCGCTCGATGCCTACGCGCTGCAAAGCCACCAGCGCGCGGCGGCGGCGACAACGTCGGGCGCCTTTGCCGACGAGCTGCTGCCGCTGCCGGCGCGCGCGGCCGACGGCAGCGCGGCGGGCGAGCACCGCCGCGACGAAGGCATCCGCTTCGACGCCACGCTGGCCGCCATCGCGGCCGTGAAGCCGCTGCGCGAGGACGGCGTGATCGCCGCCGCCAACGCGAGCCAGATTTGCGACGGCGCGTCCGCCGTGCTGGTGGCGAGCGAAGCGATGGTCAAGTCGCTCGGCGCCACGCCGCTGGCACGCGTGCACGGCATGACGGTGCGGGGCCACGACCCGGTGATCATGCTGGAAGCGCCGATCCCGGCCACCGAGTTGGCGCTGCGCCGCGCGGGGCTGCGGCTGGCGGACATCGATCTGTTTGAAGTCAACGAAGCCTTTGCCTCGGTGCCGCTTGCCTGGCTCGCCGCCACCGGCGCCGACCCCGCACGGCTGAACGTGCACGGCGGCGCGATCGCCTTGGGCCACCCGCTCGGCGCCTCCGGCACCAAGCTCACCGCCACGCTGCTGCACGCGCTGCGCCGCCGCGGGGGCCGCTACGGGTTGCTGACGATGTGCGAGGGCGGCGGCATGGCCAATGTGACGATTTTTGAGTCGCTGCGGTAGTCCCCCTGTGTCGGGGATTGCTTCTGCGGTCAGCCGTGTTCCTCCACGCCAACGCCGGACCATGAACTTTGCAGCGTTGGGGCATCCGCGCCCCCACCCCAGCCCGTCCAGTCTCGGCCTTTGCAAGGCCGAGACTGGACGGGCTGGGGTGGGGGCGTGGGCGCCTCGATGCGGTGAGGTTCACGCGTAAGGTGACCGCGCGGCGGCTTGGCGAGGGAAGGCTGCCGCCATCCGCACACGCTCCAACGCTTGTGACTCCGCGGGGATAGATGGCCGCCTCGCCACGCGCTGCACGGCAGCGGGCGATACACTCCTTTCGCCATGGAAAAAGTCGTCCGCCGCACCCTGCTCAACGCCGCGCCCAAGGACAGCGCTTATTGGTTGTCGCGACCGGCGGCCGAGCGCATTGCCGCGGTCGAGGCCCTGCGCGAGCAGGCGATGGCCCATCTCCCCGATGCTCAACGCCGACTTCAAAGAGTTTGTCGGGTTACTCAACTCAAGCGGGGTTGAGTATTTGGTGGTCGGCGGCTATGCGCTCGCCGCGCATGGGCATCCGCGCTATACGGGCGATCTCGATTTGTGGGTCGAAGCCACGCCAACCAACGTCGAGCGTCTGCTGGCCGTGTTGACGCGCTTTGGCTTTGGCAGCCTCGGGCTGGCCGCGCAGGACTTCGCCACGCCGGGCGCGATGGTGCAACTGGGCTATCCGCCGGCGCGCATCGACCTGCTGACCGCCATCGATGGCGTCGCGTTTGCCGATTGCTACCCGCGCCGGCAAATACTGTCCGGCGGCGGCGTGGAACTGCCGATCCTGAGCCTCGCCGACTTCAAGGCCAACAAGCGCGCGAGCGGCCGGGCCAGGGATCTGGCCGACCTCGAAGCGCTGGAAGGCTCCGCCGACGCGGATTGACGGCGGACCGCTCTCGCGCATCACGCTACTGCCCGATGGCCCTGCGCTCCACCGTCTACCGCGCCGACCTTACGGTCTCCGACCTCGACCGCCACGTTTACGGCTCGC
This sequence comes from Burkholderiales bacterium, assembly GCA_021298875.1. Taxonomy (GTDB): domain Bacteria; phylum Pseudomonadota; class Gammaproteobacteria; order Burkholderiales; family Burkholderiaceae_F; genus JAJTHJ01. The sequence goes on from JAJTHJ010000369.1 coordinate 3,106, forward strand.
ACGCGCTGACACTCGCGCGCCATCCGTCGGAAACCGAAGAGCGGCTGATGGTGCGGCTGCTCGCCTTTGCGCTGCACGCCGACGAGGCGCTCGCCTTTGGGCCGGGGTTGTCCACCGAAGACGAACCCGACCTCGTGCTGCGCGACGCCACCGGCGCGATCGAGCTGTGGATCGACGTCGGCCTGCCCGACGAGCGCGCAGTGCGCAAAGCCTGCGGCCGCGCGCGGCGGGTGGTGGTGTTGGCCTACGGCGCGCGCCGCGTGGACGCCTGGTGCGGCGACAACGCGGCGGCCTTTGCGCGGCTCGCCAACCTCTCGGTGCTCACGCTCACCGGGGCAGAGACCGAGGCGCTGCAAACGCTCGCCGCGCGCTCGATGACGCTCACCTGCACGATCCAGGACGGCCACGTGTGGCTGGCCTCGCCCGCTACCACGATCGAATTGACGCCCGCCGTCCGCGTGGGCGCCGGTGTGTCTTGAGTGGGTTGTCAGGCGACGGCCTGCGGTCGTGCGGGCCAAAGCGGGAACGACGTGACTTCGCTGCTGTTCTGACCAAATGAAGTCGAAAACGCACCCCAAGCAGCGGCGCGGGTTTGCGGGCAGCGGCCCGAAAACGGCGTGGGAGCAAAGTTGTAAACGTCGACGAGACGCTTCCCTTCCGGCTGGGCGGATCTCGATGCCGGTGCGGAAGACCTGGCGATCGGTTCAGCAGTACTTGAGCGAGTGGCCGAGGAGTACGCGTCACGCGCCGCCGGCGGCGCCGCCAGCAGCGGTTCGCGCGGCGGGTCCGGTCGTGCCCAGCGCAGCTTGGGCTGGGTCCTTTTCTCGACCCGTAGCGTCGCTTACTGCGGCGGGCAGGCGCGGATTCGTCGACGCGGGGCTCACCTGAGCGATCCTGGCTCGGTGATAGAAGCCGGTCGCAGCAATCGAAACGCCCGAGTTCAGGTGCCCGATTACCGCGATCGCCTCCGACACGCCGATCGTCGCCCCGATGCGGGCACCGGCGCGCGGGTCGGCCTGGTCGTCGTACTCCCTCAGTGTCAGTCGGATCGCTAGATCATTGATGTGCAAGCCCGAGGCGTTGGCCTCGTCGACGGCCATCTGGGCACCGCGCGCGATGTCGCGACCCAGATGACTGAGCGGCCCGGAGAAGGGAGCAGCGACCGCTATCTCGACGGATCGGACGCCACCGCGGGCCTCGACTTGGATGGACTCCGCCGCAGTGGCCAGGTCGCTGGTGGTCCAGCAAATCATGGCGACCGCGAGCAACCACGATCCGGGCCGGCGGTTCCGGCGTTTGCTTCTGAAGCGCATCCAGCGACTCCTTGCCATCGCCCCCGTGCCATGCGAGCCACCGCTCAGCGTGGGCGACTCTGCACCGTACCGCCGAGATGCTGCCCACGCAAGATGAGAGGTGGACTCGCCCGCAATGCCTGGCGACTGCGCAACCACCGGGAGCGCCGCGCCGCCGCTTAGAGGGTCATTGCATTGACGAATCAATCCGGCGAAGGAAGTCATCGATAGCGTAGCGCGCGGTGGTCGAATTCATCAGGAACGTGTGAACGTCGTCGACCAGGACGGTCGGTGCCGCACCTTCCCGAGCCGCCTCGTCCAGGGCAACTACGCCGTCATTCGGCTCGCCTCCGAAGGGGCTCAGCTTTCCCGTGGGGCGGCCCGTGCCGATGATCCGCAGCCAGGGGATGGGCGGCACCTGCAGTCCGGCAAAGAACTGTGGATCGGCAAGCCTCTGGCCGCCGTCGCCGGCCGCCAGCCGGAACCACGACGACTCCTTAAACCGCCGCGCGAGGCGCGGTGGCATGAGCGGGGTTCCAAGGGTGATGAGGGCGCTCGCGGCGCCGGGCCGTATCCGTACTTTCGACAGTGCCGACAGCGCCAGCAGGCCACCAAGAGAGTGGCCGCACAACGCAAAGCGCTGGCCGCCGCCAGTCATCGCCAGCATGCGCGCCTGCAAGCGATCGCAGATGGAGGTATAGCTCTCGAAGTCGGCGACGTAACCGAGGGATTCGGTCGGATGTCCGCGTTGGTTCAGGTAGTTCGCCAATGGCTGGAGCGACAACGGCGTTCGGCCAAGGCCATGGATCAGTAGTACGCGCACAGCGAGCAGACGCACAGGTTGGATGTGCAGAGTCTCGATGAACGCTTTGCGAAGCGACAGCCGCCGCGCGCCGGGTATCACGAGGCGACTCCGCGGGCGCCTCAACGAAAGACCGACGTGCTGCGGCGGCAAGGTCTCCGCTTACGCGGGCCGAATGCCAGCGTCCGGTTTCGCGGCGATCGAGGACGGCACAAGGGGACTGCTCATGGCCGCCAGCAGTCAGTCGCGCAGTTCCCGAAAGCCGCCGTCCTGGCGCTGCAATCGGTAACGGACGCTGGGGCCAGCGTACCGGAGCCAACCGGATCTGCCGACCTTCGCAACTGCCGACCACGCGGGGTTTGCGTCACTCCACCGTCACGCTCTTGGCCAGATTGCGCGGCTTGTCCACGTCGGTGCCGCGCGCGACCGCGGTGTGATACGCCAGCAATTGCAGCGGCACCACGTGCAGGATCGGCGACAGGTCGCCGTAGTGTTCGGGCAGGCGGACGACCTGCACGCCTTCGCCGGACGCGATGCGCGTGTCGGCATCGGCAAACACGAAGATCTCGCCGCCTCGGGCGCGCACTTCCTGCATGTTGCTCTTGAGCTTCTCCAGCAGCGCGTCGTTGGGCGCGACGGTCACCACCGGCATCGCGGCGGTGACCAGCGCCAGTGGGCCGTGCTTCAGTTCCCCGGCCGGGTAGGCCTCGGCGTGGATGTAGCTGATCTCCTTCAATTTCAACGCGCCTTCGAGCGCGATCGGGTAGTGCAGGCCGCGACCGAGGAAAAGCGCGTGCTCCTTATCCACGAACTGCTCGGCGAGCGCGATGATCTGCGGCTCCAGAGCCAGCACCTTCTGCACCGCCGCCGGCAGGTGGCGCAGCGCGGTGAGCGCGGTGGCGGCCTGCGAGTCGCCGATCTGCCCGCGGGCGAGCGCCAGCGTGTTGGCGAGCAGGTACAGCGCCACGAGTTGCGTGGTGAAGGCCTTGGTCGAGGCCACCCCGATCTCCGGCCCGGCGTGGGTGATGAACTGCGCGGCGGTCTCGCGCACCATCGCTGAAGTCGCCACGTTGCACACCGCCAGCGTGCGCTGCATGCCGAGCGACTGCGCGTGCTTGAGCGCGGCCAGCGTGTCGGCGGTCTCGCCCGACTGCGAGACGACGACCACCAGCGTGTTGGCGTCGGCCACCGAGCGGCGGTAGCGGTATTCGCTGGCGATCTCCACCGCGGTCGGCACCTGCGCGATGGACTCGATCCAGTAACGCGCCACCAGCGACGCGTAGTAGCTGGTGCCGCAGGCGAGGATCAGCACACGGTCGATCTGCGGCAGCCATTGGGCCGCCGCGTCGCCAAAGAGCCAGGGGTCGATCGTGCCGACCGACTCCAGCGTGTCGGCGATCGCGCGCGGCTGCTCGAAAATCTCCTTCTGCATGAAGTGTCGGTATGGCCCCAGATCGACCGCCTGTGCGTGCGCGGCCACGGTGCGCGCGGGGCGCTCCACCCGGCGGCCGGCGCGGTCGACGATCCACACGCGGCCCAACTGCACGTCGGCCACGTCGCCCTCTTCCAGGTAGACGATCCGATCCGTGGCGCCAACCAGCGCCATCGCGTCGGACGCGAGGAAGTTCTCGTTGGTGCCGAGGCCGACCACCAGCGGGCTGCCGGCGCGGGCGCCGACCACGCGGTGCGGCTCGTCGCGCGCAAACACGGCAATCGCGTACGCGCCCTGCAACTCGCGCACCGCCGCCTGCACCGCCTCGAACAGGTCGCCGTTGTAATGGCTGTCGATCAAGTGCGGCAGCACCTCGGTGTCGGTCTGGCTTTCGAAGGCGTAGCCGGCGGCTTGCAGGCGGGCGCGCAGGGCTTCGTGGTTTTCGATGATCCCGTTGTGGACGAGCGCGATGCGCGCGCCGCGCGCGACCTTGACCGGCCCGCCCGAGACGTGCGGATGCGCGTTTGCGGTGGACGGCGCGCCGTGCGTAGCCCAGCGCGTGTGCGCAATGCCGGTAAACCCGGCCAGTGTGGCCGCCTGCTCCTGCAGCTCCGCCACGCGCGCGACGCTGCGGGCGCGGACGACTTCGCCGTCGGCGTGGATCGCCACGCCGCAGGAGTCGTAGCCGCGGTACTCCAGGCGGCGCAGACCTTCGATCAACAGGGGGACGATGTTGCGCTGCGCGACGGCGCCGACGATTCCGCACATGGTCTGTGCCTCCGATTTTGTGTTCTAGCGGATCGTATCGGCATATACAAGAAATAGGCTTCCGAAAATCGATCCGTCATGCAATATTTTTTGCATGCGCCGTGTCAATGCAATATTCTTGCGGCATGATCGACATCGACACCACCGACCGCCGCCTTCTCGATCTGCTGCAAACCGACGCCTCGCTGACCAATCAGGCGCTGGCCGAGCGCGCGGGCATCTCGCCCGCGACCTGCCTGCGCCGCGTGCGGCGGCTGGTGGAAGCGGGGGTGATCGAGCGGCAGATCGCCATCGTTGCGCCGCACGCGCTGGGTACCCGCCTGACCGCGATCCTCGAAGTGACGCTCGATGCGCAAAGCGCCGAGGCGCTCGCCGCGTTCGAGGCGCAGGTCGCGCCCGAGCCGAGCGTGCAGCAGTGCTACCGCGTCTCCACCGGCCCCGACTTCGTGCTGGTGGTGCTGGTGGCCGACATGGTGGCCTACCACGACTTTGCGCACCGCGTGCTGACCGCGGCGGCCAACGTGCGCAACGTGCGCGCCTTCTTTGTGGTCAAGCGCAGCAAGTTCGAGCCGCGGGTGCCGCCGCTCGCTTGACCGTCTGCGCAAGAAGCGCCCGGCCCGCAGCGGTCAGCGGCGAATCACGGACCACTGTAAAAGTATCCTTGGTTTGCATAAGTAGTCTAAATAGAATCTAATGAAGCCTATGGTTTCTTTTAATGAGTCAAGAGCCGCGCTCGCCCGCCTCGGCGGCCGGCTGCGCGAGCGACGCCTGCAGCAGGGCGAGCCGCAAGCGCTGTTTGCCGAGCGGATTGGCGTCTCGGTGCCCACGCTGCGCGCAATGGAGCAAGGCGCGCCGACGGTGGCGATCGGCACCTGGGTGCTGGCGTTGTGGGCGCTTGGCGCCCTGGACGAACTGGAGCGCGTGCTGGCACCGGCACCGTCGTTGATCGCGCAGTTGCAAGCGCGCAGCCGGCCGCCTCGCCAGCGCGCACCGCGGCGGTCGCGGCAGTGATTGGCTACGACGTCTGGCGCGTGCTGCCAACGGGCGCGCGGGTGCTCTGCGGCACGCTCGCCTGCACGGTGCCCGAGTCGCACGGCCGCTTTCGCGCGGAGTTCGCCTACGCGCCGGACTATCCGGCCGCGGGCCACGGCGCGCTGGAGCCGATCCACCTGCCGCTGCGCACGGCGGCAAGCTGGCAGTCCGAGCAGTTCTACTCGCCACTCGCCGTGTTCGAGGACGCGCTGCCCGACGCCTGGGGCCGCGAGTTGATGCGCCGGCTGCTGCCGCGCGCAACGACCGGCGCGCCGTATCTGCTCGGACTGCTGGGCGATGACGGCATCGGCGCGCTGCGCTTCACACGGCGGCCGGAGTCCGAGGCGCCGCCGCCGCTCCCCCTGCCGGCGGCGCCGGCCACGCTGGCCGAACTGGTGTCGACCGCGCGCGCGCTGGAAGCGCGCCGCCCGGTCGCGCGTGCCGATCTGGCGCGCGTGCTGGCGGCCGGCCGCACGCCCGGTGGCGCTCGACCCAAAGCGCTGATCGACGACGCGGGCCTGCGCTGGATCGCCAAGTTCCCGAGCGCGGTGCTGGACGAGGGGCTCGACATCGTCGGCCTGGAGGCCGCGACACTCACCGCCGCCACCGCCGCCGGGCTTTCCGTACCGCCGCACCGGCTGCGCCCGGTCGGCCGCCGACGGGTGCTGCTGGTGCAGCGCTTCGACGTGCTCGGCGCGGCGCACGCGGGGCGCGCCCACATGGTCAGTCTCAAGTCGCTCTGCGGCGTACGCGCCGGCGTGGAGGCCGCAAGCTACGACGAACTGGCCGCCGCCCTGCGCCGCGCGAGCGCCCGCCCGCGCGAAGATGTGGCGGCACTCTTCCGGCTGGCGCTGTTCAACGCCGCGGTCGGCAACACCGACGATCACGCGAAGAACTTCTGGATGCTCGACGCCGGCGCCGGCTGGCGGTTGGCGCCCGCTTTCGACCTGCTGCCCGATACCGGGCGGCGCGGCGAGCATGCGCTGGCCATCGGTCTGCACCCGCGCGTGCCCGATGCCGCCGGCTGGCGCGCGCTGGCGCGGGCCTGGGGCGTGGCCGAGGTGGAGGCGATCGTCGATTCGGTGCTGGCTGCCGTGCGCGACTGGCCCGCGCAGGCGCGCGCCGCGGGCGTGCCGGCCGAGCAGATCGCGGAGTTTCGCCGCGATCAGGCGCGGCGGATGAAGGCGATCCTCGCGTGATCGGCGGGAAGCCGCCCCGGATCGCCGGGGCGGTTCAAGCGCGCGACCAAGCGTAGATCTGCAACTCGTTGCCCGCCGGGTCGCGCAAGGTCGCGACCGTGCCGCCCCAGCCCTGCCGCTCGGGTGACGCGGCGAAGACGACGCCACGGCCGCGCAGCGTGTCGTACACAGCATCGATGTCCGCGACCTCGAACGACAGGCCGGTAAAGCGCCCGACCAGTTGCAGGTCGTCTGGCGGCGCGTCGGCGGCCACCGCTTCGACCACCAGCGTGCAGCCGCCCGCGTCGAACACGCAGTAGCCGTACTCGCCGCCGTCGGCCTTGAGCGGCAGGCCGAGCGCGCTCGCGTAGAAGTCGCGCGCCGCGACCAGGTCCGACACAAAGAGCCGGATGGTGTTCAGTTTCATGCGCGCGTTATCCGAGTCGTGCGACTGTCGAGTGGGGTCTGTCCCGCAACGCGACGGCAGACTCAGTTACGGCGAGCGCCATAGGGCTCGGACCTGGGGTCAACCACGGTGCCGTCGAAAAGAACAACAGCAACGAACTGGCCTCCCCATAAACGCCGACCAGCAACTACCGGCTGAAACTCCAGTCGATAAAACCAACCATCGACGATCCCCGGCCCACTGCTGGACTGGGATCTAAGAGTTATCGATGTGATCGCGAACTGCTTCACGTCCGCATGTCGCGTGCGCAGCCACGCGTCGGCCAGCTCCACGGCCTTGGCGATTGGCAAGGGTGGCGAGCCGGCAGCGGAAGGCAACCACTTGGGCTGTGCGGCCCACTTCTGGCGAGTGACCTCCCAATAGTGCATGGTCTTATCGTCTCCCTCGCCGAGTAGGGAAACTTCACCGCGCGGCTGCGCGCTAGCCGTGACCGCGAGGATCGCGAGCGCCGCAGAGAAAAAACATCGAACTCCAGTCATCGACACCTCCAGCTTCGGTTACGGACTACTGCTTTTTCACTGGCCGCTGCCACCGCTCCACCGTCACCGCCTTGCTGCGCGCCACGGTGAGCTTTCCGGCCGGCACTTCCTTCGTCACGACCGAGCCGGCGCCGACGGTGGCGCCGTCGCCGACCGTGACGGGCGCGACCAGCACGGCGTTGCTGCCGATGGAGACATCGGCGCCGATGTCGGTCTTGTGCTTGTTCACACCGTCGTAGTTGGCGGTGATGGTGCCGGCGCCGATGTTGCTGCGCGCGCCGACGCGTGCGTCGCCGATGTAGGTCAGGTGATTGGCCTTGGCGCCGCGCTCGATGCGGCTCGCCTTCACCTCGACAAAGTTGCCGATGTGCACGTCGTCCTCCAGCACCGCGCCCGGCCGCAGCCGCGCGTAGGGGCCGATGCGCGCGCCGGCGGCCACCTGCGCGCCGTCGATGTGCGAGTACGCCTGCACTTCGGTGCCGGCGCCAAGCGTGCAGTTGCGCAGCACGCAGTAGGGGCCGATCTTCACCCCGGCGGCCAGGCGCACTTCGCCTTCGAAGATGCAGCCGACGTCGATGGCGACTTCACCGTCGAGCGCGACCGTGCCGCGCACGTCGATGCGCGCCGGGTCGGCGAGTGTGGCGCCCGCTTCCAGCAGTGCTGCGGCGGCGCGCGCCTGCGCAGCTCGCTCCACCTGCGCCAGTTGCGCCTTGCTGTTCACGCCGAGCACTTCTTCGGCCTCGGCGCACAGCAGCGCATGGACGGCGACACCGTCACGCACCGCGGCGGCGATCACGTCGGTCAGGTAGTACTCGCGCTGCGCGTTGTCGTTGGACAGACCTGCCAGCCACCCCTTGAGCCGCGCCGTGGGTGCGACGAGGATGCCGGTGTTGACTTCGTCGATGGCCAGCTCGTCGGGCGCGGCGTCTTTCTGCTCGACGATCCGCTGCACGCAGCCGTCGACATCGCGCACGATGCGGCCGTAGCCGGTCGGGTCGGCCAGCCGCACGGTGAGCAGTCCCACCGCGTCGCCCGCCGCGGCGGCGAGTGCGCGCAAGGTATCGGCCCGCACCAGCGGCACGTCGCCATAGAGCACCAGCGTGCGAGCGGAGTCGTCCAACAGCGGCACCGCCTGCATCACCGCGTGGCCGGTGCCCAGTTGCGGCTCCTGCCGCACGAAAGCTACGTCCGGCTGCGCGGCAAACGCAGCCTGCACCTGCTCGCCGCCGTGGCCGACCACCACGATCACCCGCGCGCCGCCCGCCGGCGCCGCGGCGCGAGCGGCGGCAATCACGTGCGCTAGCATGGCCTGCCCGACGACAGGATGTAACACTTTCGGCAACGCCGAACGCATCCGTTTGCCCTGGCCGGCGGCCAGAATCACGATGTTCATGGTGGATTCGGAAAGGTCGAGCAAGGTGTCGATCAAGCGTATCACCGGCGTCTTCGCAATCCGCTGGCGCGGCCTGGTGGCCGCCGCCCTCGGGGCGCTGCTGCTGGCCGCCTGCTCGTCGGTCAAGCTCGGCTACAACAACGCCGACACCCTGCTGCTGTACACGCTGGACAGTTACTTCGATCTGAGCGACGAGCAAAGCCAGTTGGCGCGCGCGCAGTTGGCGAAGTTCCTCGACTGGCACCGCAGCACGCAACTGTCGGGCTATGCGCAGTTGCTCAATGAAGCGCAGCGGCAGATCGAGCAAGGCCAGGTCGCGCCCGACCAGTTGCTCGCCTTGTATGGACGGATGACGGCGGATCTGCAACGGCTCGGCGACAAGGCGGCGCCCGAGCTCGCCGCGCTGGCGCTGACGCTGACGCCGACGCAGATCGACCGCTTTGCGCAGAAGCTCGACAAAGACACCGTCAAGGCGCGGCGCGAACTGGTCCGCTTTGCCGGCAACGAGTCGCTGGAAGAGCGGATCAAGCGCAACACCGAGCGGGCGCAGTCCTGGTTCGGCTCGTTAAGCAGCACACAGGAAGAACTGATCCGCCGCACGCTGCAAGCGCGGCCCGACAACGCCGCCTGGTGGATCGGGGAGCGCGAGCGGCGCCAGCGCACACTGGTCGCGGTGCTGCGGCGGATCGAGGCCGAGAAACCCGACGCGGCCACCGCCACGGTCTGGCTGCGCGGCTACTTCGCCCAGCTCGCGCTGCCGGAGAACCCCGAGCAGCGCGCGCGGACGCTGGAGTTCCGCCGCGGCAACTCGGAGTTGATCGCGGGCTTGCTGAACTCCGCCTCCGCCGAGCAGAAAGCGCACCTGCTGAAGAAGCTGCGCGGCTATGCCGAGGACTTCACCACGTTGGCGGCAGCGGGGCAGCGGGGGTAGGGGTCTCTGGCTCAGGCCTGCGCCGAGGACAGCGCTTGTTCTTGCCACCAACCGACGGAGGCCTGCCCCGCGAAAGCCGCTTGCAGCCTCGGCCCGCGGTCTTCCCTCACCCGGCGCTTCGCGCGTACCGTAGCCCCGCGCTGGTAGGCGCGCGTCGCTTCAGCGGCGCAAAGCTGGCGCTTTGCGAAACCCCGCCTCCGCCCCGAGGGGAGAGGGTTAGAGAAGCCCCTCTCCCCCCGGGAGAGGGGTTGGGGTGAGGGAGGAACGCATGCCCGAAGACGGGCATTCGATAGGCGCGCCTACTTCGCCTTGATCTCCGTCCACAGCCGCCCGCGCTCCTGCCGCAGTTCGCTCGGCAAGAGCTTCAACTGACGCAGCTTCTTGGCCGTCTCCGCATCGGGGAACACGGCGGCCTGCGCCTTGACCTCGGGCTTGATGAATTCCATCGCCGCGGCATTGGCGCTGCCGGATCCGATCAGGTTGGACAGCTCCGCCGCGTTCTTGCCGTCGAGCATGAAGTTGATGAAGGCGTGCGCCAGCTCCGGGTTGGGCGCGCCCTTGTGGATCACCATGTTGTCCACCGACATCACCGCGCCCTGACTCGGGATCACCGTCACGATGCGGAAGTCCTGCTTGGCCGCCGCAGCCTCCAGGTTGGCCTGGAAGAAGTCGTTCGAATACCCCAGCGCCAACCAGATGTTGCCGCTCGACAGCTCCTTGATGTAGGACGACGAATTGAACGCCGCCCAGCAGCGCTTGGCCTTCTTGATCGCCTCGGCCGCCTTCTTGTAGTCGTCCACCGACTGCGTGTTGGGGTCGATGCCCAGGTAGAAGAACGCCGCCGAGAACACCTCGTCCGGCGAGTCGAGCACGGTGATGCGGTTTTTCAGCTTGCAGGCAACAGTGGGGTCGAAGATCGCTTCCAGTCCCTTGACCTCGAAGCCCGCCTTCTTCAGCTGCGTGCCGTTGTAGCCGAGCACGGTCGTCGAATAGGCGTACGGCACCGAGAACTTGTTGCCGGGATCGAAGCTCGTATTCATGAACTCCGGCTTCAGGTTTTTCATGTTGGGCAGCTTGGCGTGGTCGAGCGCCAGCAGATCGCCCTTGCGGATCAGCACCTCCACTGCGTTGCTGGTCGGCACCAGGATGTCGTAGCCGGTGGCGCCGGCGGCGAGCTTGGCGAGCAGCTCGTCGTTGTCGGAGTAAAAGGTCTGCACGACCTTGGCGTTGAACTCCTTCTCAAAGCGCTCGACCGTCTCCGGCGCGATGTAGTTGTTCCAGTTGTAGAGATTCAGCGTGCCGGTCGGCTTGGCCGGCGCCGGGGCGGCGGCGGGCGGCGGCGGGGGTGGGGTTTCTTTCTTGCCGCAGCCGACAAGCGCGGCCACCGTGGTCAGGGCGAGCAGGGCGAGTTTGAGCGTTTTCATGGGTTGTCCTCCAAGGTCGTCTTTACCCGACCCGTCGCGACGCACTCCGTAGGCGGCGGTCTTCCCTCACCCGGCGCTTCGCGCCACCCTCCCCCGGAGGGGGAGGGTTGGAAAGCCCCTCTCCCTCCGGGAGAGGGGTTGGGGTGAGGGAAGACCAGACCGTCGCCACGAAGTACGTCGCTGCAGGCCGGCACACAGGTTCACTTCGCAACATTCAACACCCCCGGCGCGATGCGGCTGGCCACCGCGATCAGCGCCATGGTCAGCAACAGCAACAAGGTCGACACCGCATTGACCTCCGGCGTCACCGCGATCTTGACCATCGAGTAAATCTGCAAGGGCAGCGTGGAGGCGGTCGCCCCCGCGGTGAAGAAGGTGATCACGAAGTCGTCGATCGACAGCGTAAACGCTATCAGCGCGCCGGCGATCACGCCGGGCATGATCAGCGGCAGCGTCACGTGGCGGAACGCCTGCCAGGGGCGTGCGCCGCAGTCGCGCGCGGCCTCGACCAGGCTCTCGTCCATGCCCGCCAGCCGCGAGCGCACGACGATCGCCGCGTAGCCGATGCAAAACGCCACGTGCGCGAGCGTGATCGACACGATCCCCAGCGTCAGGTTGATCAGCACGAAGAACATCAGCAGCGCGACACCCATCAGGATCTCGGGCATCGCGATGGGTGCGAACACCAGCACCGGCAACACGCGCGTCTTGTACTTGTGCAGGGCGAAGCCCGCCATCGTGCCGAGCACGGTGGCGGCAAGCGCGCTCGACACCGCGATCACCAGCGAGTTGCGCGCCGCGGTCAGCATCTGCTCGTTGTTGAAGAGCTTCACGTACCAGGCAGTGGTGAAGCCCACCCACTGCGCGTTCAGCTTGGAGTCGTTGAACGAGAACACCACCACCACCGCCAGCGGCACATACAGAAACAGGTACGCGGCCAGCGCCGCGACCCACATCCAGAGCGGGATCGCGCGCTTCATACCGCCGCCGTGCGCCGCGGGCGCGCGGCCAGCGCCGCCAGCCCGGTCAGCGCAAGGGCGATCAGCGTCAGCACGATCGACAGCACCGAGCCGAACGGCCAGTTGCGCGTCTCCAGAAACTGCTGCTTGATCACGTTGCCGATCATGATGCCGTCGGTGCCGCCGACCAGATCGGGCACCGCAAAGATGCCAAAGGCGGGGATGAACACCAGCGCCGCGCCGGCAAACACCCCCGGCAGCGACAGCGGCCAGGTCACGTAGCGGAAGCGCTGCCAGGGGCTGGCGCCGAGGTCCTGCGCAGCGTCTATGAGCGCCGGGTCGTGCTTTTCCAGATTGGCGTACAGCGGCAGCACCATGAATGGCAGATGCACGTACACCAGCACCAGGATCACCGCGAACGAGGAGAACATCAGCGTCACCGGCTCGAAGCCGAAAACGCCAAGCACCGCGTTGATCGTCTTGGCGATCGCCCACTCCGGCCCGAGCAGGATCATCCACGCGTAGACGCGGATCAGGAAGTTGCTCCAGAAGGGCAGGATCACCAGCAACAGCAGCAGGTCGCGCCAGCGCTTGGGGCTGCGCGCGATCAGCAGTGCCAGCGGGTAGGCGATCAGCAGGCACAGCACCGTGGTGATTAGCGCGATGGCCAGCGACTTGGCAAAGAGCCACAGGTAGACCGTGCTGCCGAAGAGTTCCGCGTAACTGCGCAGGCTGAACGCGGGCGTGCCGTCGCTACCGACGAGCGGCGCCAGCCCGCCGAACTCCCCCGGCACGCGGAAGCTCGCCAGCAGCATCAGCAGGCAGGGGATGGCGAAGAAGAGCCACAGATAGGCGAGCGGCGGGCCGGCGACCAGCCAACGGCCGGAGCGGGAGCGGAGGTTGACGGGCGCGGCCATGGTTTCGTCAGGCAGTGCCGCGTTGCGCGGTGGGAGCAATTGGCTGCGGTCTTCCCTCACCCGGCCGCTGCGCGGCCACCCTCCCCCCCGGGGGGGGGGGTTGAAAAGC
>JAJTHJ010000200.1 GCA_021298875.1 Burkholderiales bacterium
AGTACATCGTGCCGCCGATCAGGCGGATCACGTAGAAGGGGAACGTGGCCTTGATGCTCTCGATGAACGTGTGGGTGAGCGTGCCGTCCTCGTTGACCGCGCGCCACATCAGGCCCTGCATCACGCCGGCGATCCACATCGCGGCGATGTAGATCACGATGCCGATGGTGGCGACCCAAAAGTGGGTCGTCACGAGCTTCATCGAGTACATCTCGGTGCGCCCCCACAGCCGCGGGATCAGCCAGTACAGCGCGCCGATGGAAATCAGGCCGACCCAGCCGAGCGCGCCGCTGTGCACGTGGCCGATGGTCCAGTCCGTGTAGTGCGACAGCGCGTTGACCGTCTTCACCGACATCATCGGCCCTTCGAAGGTCGACATGCCGTAGAACGACAGCGAGACGATCAGGAACTTGAGAATCGGGTCTTCGCGCAGTTTGTACCAAGCCCCCGACAGCGTCATGATGCCGTTGATCATGCCGCCCCAGGAGGGCGCCAGCAGGATCAGCGAGAAGATCATGCCGATCGACTGCGCCCAGTCCGGCAGCGCGGTGTAGTGCAGGTGGTGCGGGCCGGCCCACATGTACGTGAAAATGAGCGCCCAGAAGTGCACCACCGACAGCCGATACGAGTAAATCGGCCGGCCCGCCGCCTTGGGCACGAAGTAGTACATGATCCCGAGGAAGCCCGCGGTCAGGAAAAAGCCCACCGCGTTATGCCCGTACCACCACTGCACCATCGCATCGATGGCGCCGGGGTAGACCGAGTAGCCCTTGGTTAGCGAGGCCGGGATCGCCAGGCTGTTGACGATATGCAGCAGCGCCACGGTGATGATGAAGGCGCCGTAAAACCAGTTGGCGACGTAGATGTGCTTGACCGTGCGCACGGCGATGGTGCCGAAGAACACGACCGCGTAGGCCACCCAGACCACCGCGATGAAGAGGTCGATCGGCCACTCGAGTTCGGCGTATTCCTTGCCGCTGGTAATGCCCAGCGGCAGCGTGACGGCGGCGGCGACGATGATTAGTTGCCAGCCCCAGAAGGTGAACCAGGCCAGCCCCGGCAAAAACAGCGGCGCCTGCGACGTGCGCTGCACCACGTAATAGCTGGTAGCAAAGAGTGCGCAGCCGCCAAAGGCGAAGATCACCGCGTTGGTGTGCAGCGGACGCAGCCGGCCGAAGGACAGCCAGGGAATGCCCAGATTCAGTTCGGGCCAGGCCATCTGGGCGGCAATGATCACGCCGACCAGCATGCCGACGATGCCCCATACGACCGTCATTACGCTGAAGGCGCGCACGACCCCGTAGTGGTACGTCCGGGTGGGAGTTGGACTCATCGCAATTTCTCTCGATTTCGTTGGCGGTGCGGCAAAAGCAGCCGGCGGAGGACGGACCTGCAAGCGCCGGTGTAACGGACACGGTGGCTTGCGAGCTTCGTCGGCGGCGATGCTAGAGACGGCGCGCGCTGCGCCGTTGACGCAAGTCAACCCTCTTTCGGGGTAGGCGCGGCGGCGCGCGCAGGCTTTGCGTTCAGCGGGGGTCGGGCGGCGGGGCGAGGTCGTCCTCGTCGTCGACGATGCGCCGCCCTTCGGCGTCGAGGTTCTCGAACTGACCGTTGAACACGGCCCAGACGATCAGCGCGGCGATGCCGAGGACCAGCAGCACCGACAGCGGGATCAGCAGATAGAGCGACTCCATGTGACGCGCCTCACACTCGACGCGCGCGCAAGGCGTTGCCTACGACCAACAACGAACTGGCGGCCATGCCGACCGCGGCCGCCGCCGGCGTCAGATAGCCCAGCGCCGCGGCAGGCACGATGACGATGTTGTAGACGAGCGTCCAGCCGAGGTTCTCGCGCACGATGCGCAGGCCCTTCTTCGTCAGCTTGACCGCCGCCGCCACGTCGGCCAGGCGCGAACTGACCACGATCAGATCTGCCCGCGCCTGCGCCAGTTGCGAGCCACCGGCCAGCGCCAGCGACACGTCGGCCTGGGCGATCACCGGCGCGTCGTTCATGCCGTCGCCGAGCATCGCCACCACGCGGCCTTCGCCTTGCAGGCGGGCGATCAGCGCGCGCTTGCTCTCCGGGGTCTGGTGCGCGTAGACGCGCTGGCCGTCGTCGCCCTCGCCGTCCTGGATGCCCAGTTCGCGCGCCACGCGCCGCACCGGCTCGCGCCGGTCGCCGGAGACGAGCAGCGGCTGCGCGCCGGCCGCGCGCACCGCATCGACCAGCAGCCGCGCATCGGGCCGCAGCCGCTCGCCAAAGGCAAAGAGCGCCAGCGGCCCGTTGCCGTCGGCCAGCACGATGGTGCTGGCCGCCTGCAGGCCCTCGCGCTCCACGCGGCGCAGCAGCCGCGCAGCCACCGGCTGCGGGTCGGTCTGCACCAGACCCAGCGCGTAGTCGGCCTTGCCGATCCGGTAACGGCGGCCGGCCACCGTCGCCTCCACGCCAGCCGAAGCCTGCACACGGCCGGCCTGCGCCTCGGGCGCGGGCAGCCGCCGCGCCTGCGCCGCCGTGACGATGGCGCGCGCAAACGGATGCACCGACAACGACTCCAGCGCCGCCGCGACGGTCAGCGCGTCGTCGGCACTCACTTCGCGGAACAACACCACCTGCGTCAGCGCCGGCTCAGCCGTGGTCAGCGTGCCGGTCTTGTCGAAGGCAAAGGCATCGACCCGCGCGAGTTGCTCCAGCGCCGCCACCCGCGCCGTGAGCACGCCGCGCCGCGCCAGCCCCGACTGCACCGCAGCCAACGCCGCCGGCGCCGCCAGCGATAGCGCACAGGGGCAGGTGGCGATCAGCACGGCGATCGCGTTGGGCAGCGCGCGGGCGGGATCGACCCACCACCAGCCCAGCACCGTCGCCGCGGTGACCGCCAGCACCGCCCACAGGAACCACACCGCGGCGCGGTTGGCGAGCTCGACGATCGGCGGCCGCTCGCGGCCGGCTTCATCGACCAGCCGGCGCAGCGCCGCCAGCGCGGTCGCCTCACCCGCGCGGGTGACGGCGACCACCAGCGGCTGCTCCAGATTGATGCTGCCGGCCAGCACCGGCGCGCCTTCGCCCTTGTCGATCGGCGTGGACTCGCCCGTGAGCCAGGCTTGCGAGACGGTGCTGGCGCCGTCGCGTACCACGCCGTCGGCCGGCACCGACTCGCCGGCGGGCACCAGCACGAGGTCACCGGGCGCCAGTTGCTCGGCCGGCACCGGGTCCGTGGCGTGCGACGCCGGCCAGGCGCGCAGTTTGAGCGCCAGCAGGCGCAGGCCGCGGCGGGCCGCGTCGATGTGCGCGTAGGCGCGCGCCAGCGCCCGCGCCTGGATCCAGCGCGAGCTGTACACCAGCGCGACGAACATGGTGATCGAGTCGAAGTACACCTCGCCCTGCGCGCGCAGCACTGCCTGCGCGCTGGCGCCGAAGGCCACCGCCAGGCCGAGCGCGATCGGCAGATCCATGCCGATGGCGCGCATGCGCAACTGGTTGAGCGCCGCGCGCCAGATCGGCAAGGCCGAGAAGAGCAGCACCGGGGTCGTCAGCACGAGCTGCGCCAGACGCAGCAGTTGCGCGATGTCCGGCGGAATGTCGCCCGGCGCCGCGAGGTAGGTCGGCACCGCCAGCATCATCACCTGCATCATCGCCAGCCAAGCGAGCATCAGCCGCAGCAGGTCGATGCGCTGCGCGCGCCGCTCGTCCTGCGCAGTCGGATGGGTGCGGTAACCGGCGCGCTCGATCGCGCGCTCGGCATCGGCCACGGTCAGTTGGGTCGGGTCGTAGGCGATCGACGCGCGCCGGGCGCCGAAGTCCACCTGCGCAGCGGCCACCCCCGGCAACTGCTTCAGCCGGTGCTCGATCAGCAGGCCGCAGGCCGCGCAGACCATGCCTTGCACGTCGATCTGCGCGTGCGCCCGCGGGCCGGTGGGCGGCTCGGGCACCTGCGCCGCGAGCTGCGCCCGGTCGCGGCTGCCGGCCTGGGCGAGAAAGAGCTGCTCGGCGATGAACGCGCAGCCCAGACAGCAGTAGCGCCCATCGCGCCCGCCGATGGCGCGGCGGACGATCTTCAGCCCCGCCAGTGCGTCGCCGCAGTGGTCGCAGGCTCCGTCGGCCGGCGCCGCTTCGCCCGCGGCGACCGGGACTTTGGCTTTACGCAGGGCAGGCGTGTTGGACATGGGCGGGCGGATGGCGGGCGGCAAAAGCATACGCGCCGCCCAACCCCGCCCAGCGGCGGGCGGCCACAGCGATCGCTGATCGCGCTTAGGCCAGGTCTGGGGTCACGAGATCGATGCGGTCGGTGCAGATCGCATCCATGCCCCAGTCGAAGAGTTCGCGCACGCGCGCCGGCTCATCGACCGTGTAGCAGAAGAGCCAGTAGCCCGCCTGCTTAATCTCGCCCGCCTGCGCGGCCGTCAGGTGCTTGTGGTTGGTGTGCAGTGCGACCGCGCCCAGCGCCTCCAGTTGCGCGCGCCAGTCGGGCGGCACGCGGGCGAGCAGCAGGCCGCGTGGGATGTTGGGCGCCACCGCGCGCGCGGCGGCGAGCGCCGGCGGCTGGAACGAAGAGAAGAGTGGCGCGCGGGCGTCAACGTGCTCGGCGCGGTCGCCGCCGGGCCGCAACAGGTCCGCGTAGGCGCGTGCGACGGTCAGGCCGACGGCAAGGCCCGTCGGTTCGGCTTGATCCTTGGCGGGCTTGATCTCGACGTTCAGCCAAAGCCCCGCCGCGCGCGCGTAGCGCAGCGCGTCTTCCAGGCTGGGCACCGGCTCGCCGGCAAAGCGCGGCGAGTGCCAGCGGCCGGCATCGAGCGCGGCCAACTGCGCGGCGGTGCGCGCGGACACGGCGCCGCGGCCGGTGGTGGTGCGTTCCAGCGTCTCGTCGTGGATCAGCACCGGCACGCCGTCGCCGGCGAGCATCGCGTCGAACTCCGCGCCGCGAAAGCCGCGCGCCACGCCTTCGCGCAGGCCGGCCAGCGTGTTCTCCGGGGCCAGCGTGCCGCCACCGCGATGCGCGAGCACGCGCGGGTACGGCCAGGGTTGGTGGTGGCTCATGCCGCCGCCCGCTTGCGCACATACACCACCTTCTCCACCCGCGCCACCGTCAAACCCTCTTCATCGACCACATCGACCTCGAACACGTGCAGATGCTTGTCGCCGCCCTCCGTCATCCGCAGGATGGTATCGAGCGCGGCCTGCCGCAGCACAAAGCTCGCGCGCATCCGCCCCCGGCCGGGGGCGACGAAGTCGATGCTCGCCGCCTTGTCCCACACCGTGTAGCCGGGCGGCAGGTTATGCAGCACCATTAACGCGAAAAACGGATCGGTCATCGCGTACAGCGAGCCGCCGAAGTGGGTGCCGAAGTAGTTGCGGTTGGTCAGGCGCAACGGCATCTCGACCTCCACCTCGCGCCAGTCGGGCGCGATGCGCCGCACGCGGATGCCGGCGCCGAGGTAGGGCGGCCACAGATTGAACAGCCAGCGAAAAACGCGCGGCGAGATCTTTCGAGCCATGGGCGCAAGTCTATTGACAGTGCTGCGATGCCGCCCAGGTCGTCGCGGGTGTGCGCGCTTGGACTTCGTGGCTCGACCCACGCCCCCACCCCGGCCCTCCCCCGCTTCGCAGGGGAGGGAGCCAACAGCCTTCCTGGCGAAGCGGCAAGGGGGCACCGCGCGGCAAGCCGGCGCAACCCCGCTCAATTGTTATCCTGCCGCGCCATGACCGCCCGCGCCCTCGACCATCTGCGCATCCTCGATCTGACCCGCGTGCTGGCCGGCCCCTGGTGCACGCAACTGCTGGCCGACCTGGGCGCGGATGTGATCAAGATCGAGCGCCCGGGCGCCGGCGACGACACACGCCACTGGGGCCCGCCCTACCCGAAAGACGCCGCGGGCAACGACACCAACGAAGCCGCTTATTACCTCGCCGCCAATCGCGGCAAACGCTCGGTGACCGTGGACATTGCCAGCGCGCAGGGGCAGGCGCTGCTGCGCAAGATGGCCGCGCAAAGCGACGTGCTGATCGAAAACTACAAGGTCGGCCAACTGGCCAAGTACGGACTGGACTACGCCGCGCTCGCCGCGGAGAACCCGCGGCTGATCTACTGCTCGATCACCGGCTTCGGCCAGACCGGGCCGTACAAGGATCGCGCCGGCTACGACTTCATCATCCAGGGCATGGGCGGGCTGATGTCGATCACCGGCGAGCGCGACGGCGCGCCCGGCGCCGGCCCGCAGAAGGTCGGCGTGGCCGTGGCCGACCTGATGACCGGCATGTACGCGACGGTGGCGATCCTGGCCGCCGTGACCCAGCGCGAGAAGACCGGCCGCGGTCAATACATCGACATGGCGCTGCTCGACACCCAGGTGGCGATGCTGGCCAACATGAACCTCAACTACCTCACCGGTGGCCGCGCGCCCGGCCGCGCCGGCAACGCGCACGCCAACATCGTGCCCTACCAGGTGTTCGCGGCGGCCGACGGACACGTGATAGTCGCGGTCGGCAACGACGGGCAGTTCGTCAAGTTCTGCGAAGTGGCCGGCTGCCCGGAGCTGGCCGCCGATCCGCGCTTTGCGCGCAACGCCGACCGCGTGCGCCACCGCGAGGTGCTGATCCCGCTGCTGGAGCCCATCGTGCGCAGCCAGCCCGTTGCGTTCTGGGCCGAGCGGCTCGAAGCCGCGGGCGTGCCCTGCGGGCCGATCAACTCCATCGCGCAGGCCTTTGCCGACCCGCAGGTCGTAGCACGCGGACTGCGCTTCGATCTGCCGCACCCGACCGCGGGCAGCGTGCCGCAGGTGGCCAACCCGATCAACCTGTCCGACTCACCGCCCGCCCACAACCGCGCGCCGCCGACACTCGGCCAACACACCGGCGAGGTGCTGCGCGAACTGGCGGGTCTCACCGACGCGGACATTGTCGCGCTGCGCGCGCAAGGCACGATCTGACGGCGATGCGCGCGATCCACCTCACCATCCGCGGCCGTGTGCAAGGGGTCGGCTACCGCGACACGCTGCGCAGCGCCGCGCGGCGCAATGGCGCGACCGGCTGGGTGCGCAACCGCGGCGACGGCACGGTGGAAGCGGTGTTGCAGGGCGACGATGCCGCGCTTGACGCGCTGCGCCGCTGGGTGCGACGCGGCCCGCCGCTGGCGGTGGTCGAGCGCGTGGAAGAGCGGCCCGCCTCCACCGAGGAAACTGCGCTGATCGACGGCTCGATCCGGCGGTTGCCGACGGTTTGATCGAACTCGGGCACCCAGCGCCCCCACCCCAGCCCTCCCCCGCAGGCGGGGGAGGGAGTAAACCCCATAAGCGTTAACTTACGTTCGTCCGAGCGAGCAAGGCCCTTGCCCTCACCCCCAGCCCCTCTCCCGCTGATGCGGGCGAGGGGAGAAAGACCCTCGCCCGCATCAGCGGGAGAGGGTGGCGCGAAGCGCCGGGTGAGGGCCGGCGTCGACACAAACTCGGGACTTCAACGCAGAGTTAGCGCCTGTGGGAGTAACCCCCTCCCCTGCGAAGCGGGGGAGGGCTGGGGTGGGGGGCGTGGCCCAACCTGGCAAGGTTCGTGGGCAGGTTGGGAGCACAAGCCGCCGTGCGACGCAGGTCAAGCCTTGAGCCCAGCTCCGTCGGATTTCGAATTCAGCAACTGGTTCAACACGTGGTCGCGCCAGGCGCCATCGATGAACAGGTAGTTCGGCGCAAGCCCTATCCGCGCAAAGCCGAGCCGCGCCAACAGCCGCGCGCTGCGCTCGTTCTCTGGCCGATGGTTGGCTTCGAGCCGATGCAACCGCAGCTCGTCGAACGCGTGCGCAATCACCGCGCGCAGTGCCTCGGCCATCAGGCCGCGGCCTTCGCACGCGCCGTCGATCTGGTAGCCGAGCCGTCCGCTCTGGAACGGCCCGCGCTCGATGCTGCTCAGGCTCACGGTGCCGACAAGAAACTCGGGCGCCTCGTGCTGGAACGACAGCCAGCGCAGTGCACGGCCGGCGCGGCGCTCCGACTCCTGCTCGACCGCCTTGGTCGCCCAGTACACCGCGTCGGTCAAACCCGCCGGCGCCGGCGGCGACCAGCGGCGCCGCCGCTCACCATTGCGCGCATGAAACTCCGCCAACACTGCGGCGTGCCGGGGTGCGATGACGTCCAACCGCAGGCGCGGGGTGTGCAGTGTCGGTGCGGCGAGGTCGTTCATCGCGGGGAATTGGGATTTAATCCGCCCCCACGACAACGCGCGGGAGAACCTCAGTGAAATTGCGTCGCACGCTTTGCCTCGCCGCCGCTGCGGCGGCCTTTCTGTCCGGCCCAGCCTTCGCGCAGGGCGCGAATTATCCGACCAAGCCAATCCGCCTGATCGTCCCCTACCCACCCGGCGGGCCGCTGGACATCGCGGCGCGTGCGCTGGCCGAGCAGGTGCGGCCGACGCTCGGCACCATCGTCGTCGAGAACAAGCCGGGCGCGGGCGGCAACCTCGGCGTCGATGCGCTGGCCAAGAGCGCGCCAGACGGATACACGCTCGGCATCGGCGCGGTGGCGACCCACGCGATCAACCCCTGGCTCTTTGCCAAGCTGCCCTACGACCCGATCAAGGACTTCGCGCCGATCACGCTGATCGCGCAGGTGCCCAACGTGCTGGTGATGTCGACCGACACCGCCGCCAGGTTGAACATCAACTCTCTGGCCGACCTGCTCGCCTACATGCGCAAGAACCCCGGCAAGCTCAACTACGCCTCGGGCGGCAACGGCAGCGGCGGCCACCTGGCGGGCGAGTTGATGAAGTCGATGGCCCGGGTGTACGCGGTGCACATCCCTTACGCGGGCGCCGCGCCCGCGCAGTTGAGCCTGCTGTCGGGGCAGACCGACTTCATGTTCGACAACCTCGCCTCCGCCTTGCCGCAGATCCGCGCCGGCAAGCTCAAAGCCCTGGCAGTGACTACCACGCAGCGCGCGGAGAGCCTGAGAGACGTGCCGACGATGGCCGAAGCCGGCGGCAAGGAACTGGCCAGCTTCGACGTCTCCACCTGGTTCGGCGTCTTCGCGCCGGCCGGCACGCCGGCGCCGATCGTCGCCAAGCTGAACGAGGAGTTCCGCAAGGCGCTCGTCACGCCGGCGATGCGCGAGCGGCTGGCGGCGATGGGCACCGAGCCCTCGCCCAACACGCCCGAGCAGTTCGCACGCTTTATCGCCGCCGAACTCGCGAAGTACCGCGACGTGGTGAAGTACTCGGGCGCGAAGGTCGATTGAAACGCAGTTTGTGCGCTGCCGCGACGCAGCGCGCATAGAATCGTCTCCAGACTGAAAACTGCGGCACCTCAGGGGGAGACAGCCGATGAGAGTCAAGAACAAAAGGGACTTCTGGTCCGGGGTGATGTTCGTCGTCGTCGGGCTCTTCTTCGCGTTGTTCGCGCAGAACTACGAGATGGGCACGCCGCAGCGGATGGGGCCGGCGTACTTTCCGACGATCCTCGGCGGGCTGCTGGCCGTGCTCGGCGCGTTCATCGCGTTCAAGGCGCTGCGGGTCGATGCCGGCGAGGGCGAGATCGAGAAGTTCCACTTCGGCCCGTTGGCGGCGGTGCTGGTCGGCGTGGTGGCGTTCGGCGCGCTGCTGCGGCCGGCCGGTCTGGTGGTGGCGCTGCTGGCGATGATGTCCATTGCCAGCCTCGGCAGCCACGAGATGAAGCTGAAGGAGCTGGTGCCGTTGGCGGTGGGGCTGGTGCTGCTGGTGCTGGCGGTGTTCATCTGGGGCTTAGGGCTGACCATCCCCGTCTGGCCCGCGTTCATGAACCGCTAGCAGAGGCGCGACCATGGAACTGCTGTCCAATCTTGCGCTGGGCTTCGCCACCGCGCTGACGCTGAACAACCTGCTGTACGCCTTCGCCGGCGTGCTGATCGGCACGCTGGTTGGCGTGCTGCCGGGACTGGGGCCGATTGCCACGCTGGCGATGCTGCTGCCTTTCACCTACACGCTGGAGCCGACCAGCGCGCTGATCATGCTGGCCGGCATCTACTACGGCGCGCAGTACGGCGGCTCGACCACTTCCATTTTGGTCAACCTGCCGGGCGAGTCGGCCTCGGTGGTGACCTGCATCGACGGCTACCAGATGGCGCGCCGCGGGCGCGCGGGCGCGGCGCTCGGCATCGCGGCGATCGGCTCGTTCATCGCCGGCTCGTTTGCCACGGTGCTGGTGGCCGCCTTCGCGCCGCCGCTGACCGAGCTCGCCTTCAAGTTCGGGCCAGCCGAGTATTTCTCGCTGATGGTGCTCGGCCTGATCGGCGCGGTGGTGCTCGCCTCCGGCTCGCTGCCCAAGGCGATCGCGATGATCGTGCTCGGCCTGCTGCTCGGGCTGGTCGGCACCGATGTCAATTCGGGTGTGGCGCGGTTTTCGTTCGACATCCCGGAACTGGCCGACGGGATCGGCTTCGTCGCGGTGGCGATGGGCGTGTTCGGCTTTGCCGAGATCGTTGCCAATTTGGAGAAAAAGGAAGCGCGCGAGGTCTTCACCAGCAAGGTCGGCAAGCTGCTGCCCAGCGCCGCCGATCTGAAATACGCCGCGCCGGCGGTGGCGCGCGGGACGCTGCTCGGCTCGCTGCTCGGCATCCTGCCCGGCGGCGGCGCGCTGCTGGCGGCGTTTGCGTCCTACACGCTGGAGAAAAAGGTCACGCGCAAGCCGGAGATTCCGTTCGGCCAGGGCAACATCCGCGGCGTGGCCGCGCCCGAGTCGGCCAACAACGCCGGCGCGCAGACGAGCTTCATCCCGATGCTGACGCTCGGCATCCCGCCCAATGCGGTGATGGCGCTGATGATCGGCGCGATGACGATCCACAACATCCAGCCCGGCCCGCAGGTGATGACCAGCAACCCGGCGCTGTTCTGGGGGTTGATCGCCAGCATGTGGATCGGCAACTTGATGCTGGTGATCCTCAATCTGCCGCTGATCGGCATGTGGGTGCAATTGCTGAAGGTGCCGTACCGGATGCTGTATCTGGCGATCCTGACCTTCTGCTGCATCGGCGTGTATTCGATCAACAACAACGCCTTCGACGTCTACATGACCGCAGCCTTCGGCGCCGTCGGCTACCTCTTCTACAAGCTCCGGTGCGAGCCGGCGCCGCTGATTCTGGGCTTCATCCTCGGGCCGATGATGGAAGAAAACCTGCGCCGCGCGATGCTGCTGTCGCGCGGCGACCCGACGGTGTTCTTCACCCGCCCGCTGTCGCTCGGGCTGCTGCTGGCGGCCGTGGCGCTGGTGGTGATCGTGGCGCTGCCGGCGATCAAGCGCGGGCGCGAAGAGGCGTTCAAGGAAGAGGACTGACGGCGGCGCGCAGCGCGAAAAGCAAAAAGCCCGGCTCGGCCGGGCTTTTTTTTGGGGCGCCGTGTTTCGCTTCAGTTGACGCGGCTGGACGTGGGCAACGCGGTGAGTTGCGCAGCACTCGGCGTCACCACCACGCGTTCCAGTTGCACGACCGGCAGGCCGGCCTCGCTGGTGGCGGTCGTCAGGTGCGCAGCGGCGAGGATGCCGGCGGTCGTCAACGCGGCCCGCAGGGCGCTCATCAGGCGGATCGGGGCGGCTGTCTTGGTCATGGTGGGCTCCTTTGCCGTTTGGGATTTGACGTGTCGTTCGTCGATGAAGCGCACTTTAGGGATCGGCGCGGCAGGCCGCGAGCGGTTTGCGACGAAGTGCGCGGCGGGTGGATCGGGGGCTTCGCGGCGACTGCCGCCGCGCCTCGCCGTTCACTCCGGCTTTTCGGCACTTCGTCGCCGCCTGGTGCGTTTCGGCCCCGTTAGCGCGGTCCGCGCGGGCCGCGCACAGTAGGGCCGGCAGCTGCGACGAACGGCAAACGCAGCGCTGCCTGCTGCGCAAGGTGCAGACAGGCGCTTCCGCGTCTCGCGGGGGTCGGGTCGGGTGGGAGTGGATTGCATAGCGCGCCCGGCCGGCTGCCGCCCTGGCCTCTGACACAGTAGCTCCGGGGCGGGGGCGACCAGACTCTGGCCAGTGGCGATCCTCAGCCGCAAGAGCGACGAAAAAAAGCCCGGCAACTGCCGGGCGCAAGGGGGGTTGTTGCGGCGGCGCAAGCGCCGCAGTGTTCAGTTGACGCGCCGCGCCGAGGCCTCGGCCAGTTGGCCGGGCGTAGGCGATACGACCACGCGCTCCAGTTGCACGACCGGCAGGCCGGCTTCGCCGGTGTAGGTGGCATAGTGGGCCACAGCGAGGATGCCGGCGGTCAAGGCAAAGGCGATACTGGCGCTGATGGCACGGACGCGGATCGGGGTGGTCGTCATTGCAGGCTCCTTCGGGTGGCGCGACGTTCGGTTCGTCGATGGGTGCACTTTAGGAATCCGGCGCGCGTGGCGCGAGCGGTTTGCGACCAAGTGCAGAAGCGGCGACGAGGCCGTCGTCGCACACGGCTGGCACAATCCGCCGCTCGGGGGCGGTTTTGGACGTTTCGTCGCCGCTGGCGGCATTTCGCACCCCGCGCCGGCCGCTACCCACCCGTCACGCAAATCCGCACCGGAATCCGACGAAATGCATTCGATCCAACGCCGCCGGCTGCTGCTCGCGGCCGGCGCGAGCCTCGCGCCCGCAACACTGCTCGCGCAGAGTTACCCCAGCAAGCCGATCCGGCTGATCGTGCCCTTCCCGGCGGCGGGCGCCACCGACATCCTCTCGCGCGAGCTGGCGCGGCGCCTGTCCGATCGGCTGGGCCAGCAGGTGGTCGTGGACAACCGCCCCGGCGCGGGCGGGACCATCGGCAGCGAGGCCGCAGCCAAGAGCCCACCCGACGGGTACACACTATTGATGGCGACGAGTTCCACCCACTCGATCGGCCCGCAACTGAATCCCAAGCTGCCGTACAACGCGCAGACCGACTTCACGCCGGTCGCGCATGTCGCCAACGCGGCCAACGTGCTGATCGTCTCGCCCAAGCTCGAAGTCAAGAATGTGCGCGAGCTGATCGCGCTGGCGCGGGCCAAGCCCGGCTCGCTCAACTACGGCTCCAGCGGCAACGGCACGATCCCCAACCTGACCGGGGAGCTCTTCAAGGCGATGACCGGCATCTACGTCGTGCACATCCCCTACCGCGGCACGGCGCTGGTGATCCCGGACATGGTGACCGGACAGGTGCAGTTGATGTTCGACTCGATCGTCAGCGCGCAGCCGCACCTGAAGGACGGGCGCGTGCGTCCGCTGGCGGTGACTTCGCTCACCCGCTCGCCGCTGTTGCCGGAGGTGCCGCCGCTGGCCGAGACGGTGCCGGGCTTCGAGTCGGTAACCTGGTTCGGCGTGTTTGGCCCGCGCGGGCTTCCGCCGGAAGTGGTGCAGAAGATCAATGCCGAGATCAACGCGCTGTTCAAGCAGCCGGACTTTGCGGAGCGGCTGCGCCAGCTGGGTGCGGAGCCGGCGGGCGGCACACCCGCCGACTTCGCCCGCGCGGTGGCCGACGACAGCGCCAAGTGGGCCAAACTGATTCGCGAACGGAAGATCGCGGCCGATTGATCGGAGACAACACGATGACCTTCGACTGGATCAACCCCTACCCGACCGTGCGCACGCCGGTCTTTGCTCGCAACATCGTCTCGACCTCGCAGCCGCTCGCCGCGCAAGCGGGGCTGGCAGTCCTGCGCGCCGGCGGCAACGCGGTCGATGCCGCGATTGCCGCTGCGTCCGTAATCACGCTGACCGAGCCCTGCTCCAACGGCCTGGGCTCGGACAACTTCGCCATCGTCTGGGATCCAGCGGGCAAGCTACTGCACGGGATGAATTCCAGCGGCATCGCGCCCGCGGCGTGGTCGCTCGATTACTTCCGCCGCAAGTACGGCGACGATCCCGCCAACCGTCCGCTGCGCGGCTGGGACACGATTACCGTGCCGGGCGCCGTGGCAGGTTGGGCATTGCTGCACGGCAAGCTCGGCAAGCTGCCCTTTGCCGACGTGCTGGCGCCCGCCATCGACTACGCCGAGCGCGGCTTTGCGGTCAGCCCCAACGTGCAGGAAAAGTGGCGGCTCGCCGAGCCACTGCTGCGCGATTTACCGGGCTTTGCCGAGCACTTTCTGCCGCGCGGGCGGGCGCCGCACGTGGGCGAGCACTTCGTCCTGCCGGGCGCGGCGCGGACGCTGAAGCTGATCGCACAAACCAAGGGCGAGGACTACTACCGCGGTGAGATCGCCGCGGCCATCTCCGGCTATGCGAAGCAGACGGGTGGTGCGATGACGGCGGACGATCTCGCGGCCTACTGGGACTTCGTGCAGAGCAACGGCTGGGTCGGCACGGTGAGCAAAGACTTTGCCGGCCACACGCTGCATGAGATTCCGCCCAACGGCCAGGGCATCGCTGCGGCGATGTGTCTGGGCATCCTCGCGCACACCGGCATGGGCGGCTACAAGGTGGATACCGCCGACTGGCAGCATGTGGCGATCGAGGCGATGAAGCTCGCCTTCGCCGACGTTTACGCCTATGTCGCCGACCCGCGCGCGATGACGATCACCCCGGAGCAACTGCTCGACGACAGCTACCTGCGCGAGCGCGCCAAACTGATCGACATGCGCCGCGCGCAGCCGTTTGCGCCGGGAACGCCGCCGCGCGGCGGCACGATCTACCTGACCGCCGCCGACGCCAGCGGCATGATGGTTAGCCTGATCCAGTCCAACTACATGGGCTTCGGCTCCGGCGTGGTCGTGCCGGGCTACGGCATCTCGCTGCAAAACCGCGGCCACGCCTTCAGCCTAGACCCCGCTCATCCGAACGTGGCGCGACCGCGCCACCGGCCGTTCCACACGATCATCCCGGCCTTCCTGATGCGCGACGGCGCGCCGCAGATGAGCTTTGGCGTGATGGGCGGCAACATGCAGCCGCAGGGTCATGTACAGACGTTGGCGCGCATGCTGCTGGCCGGCCAGCAGCCACAGGCCGCCTGCGACGCGCCGCGGTGGAAGTGGATGCAGGGTGTGGAGATCGAAGTCGAAAACCAGATGCCCGCTGCTGTGGTGGCCGAACTCACCGCCCGCGGCCACCGGATCACCTGCGCCGACGACAGCTACATGGACTTCGGCGCCGGGCAGTTCATCTGGCGGCTGGGCGATCCCGGCACCGATGGCTACGTCGCGGCCAGCGACTCGCGACGCGACGGGCTGGCGGCAGGGTTTTGAGGTGGAGCACAATCCCTTGTCTGCGACTCGTTCGCCTTTGACCGAGCGGGCCGGCTGACTTATCTTCACTTCTGCTTCGACCGTTTCGCCAACCGCCCTTCACGCCGATGGCCGCCGTTACTCAGTTTGCCGGAGCCGCTCTGACGGGATTGGCGCGTGCGCTGGTTCAGCAGGGCAAACTGCGGCCGGATCGGGCCGAGGCACTCGCCCGCCAGGCCGCGCAGAGCAAAACGCAGTTCCTCGATGCGCTGCTGGCAGCACAGGATCGGGAGGGACTGGATGCGCGCGAGATTGCCCGCATCGCGGCACAGACTTTCGGTCACCCGCTGCTGGATTTGGACGCGATTGTTCCGGACGCGCTTCCGAAAGACCTGATCGATCGCAAGCTCGTCAGTTCGCTGCGCGTGCTAGCGCTAGCCAAGCGCGGTAACAAGATCACGGTGGCGGTGTCCGACCCGACCAATCTGCCGGCGTTGGACCAGGTCAAGTTCCAGACCCAGCTGACGCCGGAAATAGTGGTCGTCGAGCACACCAAGCTGCTTGGCTTGACCCAGTCGTTCACGCAGTCGGCGTCGCAAAAGCTCGACGACCTGGTCGGCGCCGACTTCAACATGGACGACCTGCTGGTCGAAGCTTCGGACGAGTTGCCGGAGGAAACCGGCGGCGAGGTCGACGACGCGCCGGTTGTCCGCTTCCTGCAAAAGCTGCTGCTCGACGCGATCAACGAGGGCGCCTCCGACCTGCATTTCGAGCCGTACGAGAAGTCTTATCGGGTGCGCTTCCGCGTCGACGGCCAACTGCGCGAGGTGGCGCAGCCGCCGCTGGCCATCCGCGACCGCCTGTCGGCGCGGGTCAAGGTGATCTCCAAGCTGGATATCTCGGAGAAGCGCGTTCCGCAGGACGGCCGGCTCAAACTCGCGCTCGGTGCGCAGCGGGCCATCGACTTCCGCGTCAGCACCCTGCCCACGCAGTACGGCGAAAAAATCGTCATGCGTGTGCTCGACTCGGCGCAGGCCAAGATCGGAGTCGACGCCTTGGGCTTCGAGCCGGAGCAAAAGGAAACGCTGCTGCGGGCGATCCGCCAGCCCTGGGGCATGGTGCTGGTCACCGGTCCCACCGGCAGCGGCAAAACGGTGACGCTGTACAGCTGTCTGTCGATCCTCAACCAGCCGGGCGTGAACATTTCCACGGCGGAGGACCCGATCGAAATCCAGTTGGCCGGGATCAACCAGGTCAACATCAACGACAAGGCGGGCCTCACCTTCGCCACCGCGTTGCGCGCGTTTCTGCGCCAGGACCCGGACATCGTGATGGTCGGCGAGGTGCGCGACCTGGAAACCGCCGATATCGCCATCAAGGCAGCGCAGACCGGCCACATGGTGCTGTCGACGCTGCACACCAACGATGCCCCAACGACGGTGACGCGCCTCGTCAACATGGGCGTGGCGCCCTACAACATCGTCTCGTCGGTGATTCTGGTGGTCGCGCAGCGGCTGGCGCGCAAGCTGTGCACCTGCAAGCAGCCGACCGAGTTGTCGAAAGACGTATTGCAGGCGGCCGGGTTTCCCGCACACGAATTGGGCGGCTGGGTGCCCTACAAGCCGGTCGGCTGCGACCGCTGCCGCGGCTCGGGGTACAAGGGGCGTGTTGGCATCTTCGAGGTGATGCCGATTACCGAGGCCGTGCAGGATCTGGTGATGGGCGGGGCCAGTGCGAGCAAGATCGCCCGGCACGTGCGTGAGCATGGGGTGATCGGCCTGCGCCAGTCGGGCCTGTCCAAGGTGCGCCAGGGACTCACCTCGCTGGAAGAAGTGTTGGGGTGTACCAATGACTGATCTTTGCGCCACGTTCGCGGCGGGCATCGGCGGAGAGCGCTGAGTGGCCACCGCTGCCACCACCGCCAGCAAAGCGCGCGCACCGACCCAGGAAGCGCTGTACCTGTGGGAAGGCCGCGACCGTACCGGGCGCATCGTCAAGGGCGAGATGCGCGCCGGCGGTGAGTCCGTCGTTGCCGCCGCCCTGCGCCGGCGCGGCATTGTCGCCACCCGCATCAAGAAGCAAGGCATCCGCCGCGGCCGCAAGATCACCGAAAAAGATTTGGCGCTCTTCACTCGCCAGCTGGCGACGATGATGCGCGCCGGGGTGCCGCTGTTGCAGTCGTTCGACATCGCCGGGCGCGGTCATGCCAATCCGGCGATGGCCCGCCTGCTCAACGACATCCGCGCCGACGTCGAAACCGGTACCGCGCTGAACCAGGCGTTCCGCAAGTACCCGCTGCACTTCAACGCCTTGTACTGCAACCTGGTGGCGGCCGGCGAGCAGGCCGGCATCCTGGAGACGTTGCTCGACCGTCTGGCGAGCTACCAAGAGAAAACGCTGGCGTTGAAGGGAAAAATCAAGAAGGCGCTGTTTTATCCGATCACCATTCTGCTGGTGGCCGTGGTGGTGGTGGCGATCATCATGATCTTCGTGATCCCGTCGTTCAAGAGCGTGTTCGCTTCGTTCGGTGCGTCGTTGCCCACACCGACGCTGGTGGTCATCGCGATGTCTGACTTCTTCGTGGCCTACTGGCTGTGGCTGCTGGTGGGAACCGTGGGCGCCGGGTACTTCATGGTGCAGGCGTGGCGACGGTCGCCGCGCTTCCAGATGGCAGTCGACCGAGCCCTGCTCAAGCTGCCGCTGATCGGCCCGCTGGTGCGCAAAGCCACGCTGGCGCGCTGGAGCCGCACATTGGCGACGACGTTCTCCGCGGGCGTGCCGCTGGTCGAGGCGCTCGACGCGGTCGGCCCGGCCTGCGGCAACGCGGTCTATCAGGACGCCACGCGCCAGATCCAGGCGGAGGTCAATGTCGGCACCGCGCTGGCGCAGGCGATGCAGAACAGCACCGTGTTTCCGACCATGGCCGTGCAGATGACCAGCATTGGCGAGGAGTCGGGCGCGCTCGACGCGATGCTGTCCAAGGTGGCCGACTACTACGAACGCGAAGTCGATGAGACGGTCGATGCCATGTCGAGCCTGATCGAGCCGATCATCATGGTCGTGCTCGGCGTCCTCGTCGGCGGCATGGTGGTGGCCATTTATATGCCGATCTTCAAGCTCGGCCAGGTGGTTGGGTGATCGCCGGATCGCCGTTGTCGCCAGACCTGTTGCTCATCGTCGGCGCCGGCCTGCTCGGGCTGCTGGTCGGTTCGTTCCTCAACGTGGTCGTCCACCGGCTGCCGAGGATGCTGGACGCCGAGTGGCGCGCGCAATGCGCCGAACTCGAAGGACGCGAGCCGCCCGCCGCACCGCGCTACAACCTGTGGCTGCCGCGCTCGGCCTGCCCCGCCTGCGGGCATCCGCTGCGCGAGCGCGACAACATTCCCCTCCTGTCTTACCTTTGGCTGCGCGGGCGCTGCGCGTTTTGCAGTGCGCGGATCTCGCCGCGCTACCCCGTGGTCGAAGCGCTGGCCGGCGGACTGGCCGCGCTGGTGGCCTGGCGCTTCGGTTGGGGCGCGGCGGGTGCGCTGGCGCTGGTGCTGGTGTGGTTCCTGATCGCCGCCGCGGCGATCGATCTGGACACCACGCTGCTGCCCGACGACCTGACGCTGCCGCTGCTGTGGATCGGGCTGCTCGCCAACGTCTGGAGCGTTTACGTGCCCGTCACCGACGCAGTGCTTGGCGCCGTGGCGGGCTACCTTGCGCTGTGGTCGGTGTACTGGCTGTTCAAGCTCGCCACCGGCAAGGAAGGAATGGGCTACGGCGACTTCAAGCTGCTCGCCGCGCTGGGCGCCTGGCTCGGCTGGAAGCTGTTGCTGCCGATCGTGCTGATCGCCTCGGTGGTCGGCGCAGTGGTCGGAATCGCGCTGATCGCGTTGCAGGGACGGGGGCGCGAGACGCCGATTCCGTTCGGCCCCTATCTGGCGGCGGCAGGGCTGATCGCGCTGCTGTTCCGGGACGAACTGGCGGCCTGGCTGCCGCTCTGACGCGATGTTCCGCGTTGGGCTGACTGGCGGCATCGGCAGCGGTAAATCGGCGGTGGCCGACCTGTTGCGCGGCCACGGCGCCGACATCGTCGATGCCGACGCCATCGCGCATGCGCTGACCGCACCGGGGGGCGCGGCGATCGAACCGATCCGCGCGCGGTTCGGCGCCGAGGTCATCGACGCGCGCGGTGCGCTCGACCGCGCACGGATGCGCGCCCTCGCCTTCAGCGACGAGCGCGTGCGCCGCGATCTGGAAGCGATCCTGCATCCGCTGATCCGCGCCCAGGCGCAACGCGAAGTCGAGACCAGCACCGCGCCCTACGTGGTGCTCGCGATCCCACTGCTGGTGGAATCCGGCGACTGGCGCGAGCGCGTCGACCGCGTGCTCGTGGTCGACGTGCCGGTGCAGGTGCAGGTTGCGCGCGTCGCGCGCAACCGCAATCTGGCCGAAGACGAAGTGCGCGCGATCGTCGCGCGCCAGGCCCCGCGCGCCGCGCGGCTGGCTGCGGCCGACGACGTGCTGTGCAACGACGGCACGCCGGTCGATCTCGCCGCGCGCGCCGCCCGCCTGCACGCCGCCTACGTCGCCGCGGCGCAGGCACGTGGGATAATCGCATGCTAAGCGAGACACGGGCATGGCCGAAGCCGAACGCCGCACGGTGCTATTCGAATACCCGTTCAACGAGCGGGTGCGCACCCTGCTGCGATTGGAGGACCTGTTCGACAAGCTCGCTTTCTTCCAGGCGCAGACACACCACCTGTGCCACCACACCGCGCTGCTGACGTTGTTCGAGATCCTCGACGTCACCGCCCGCGCCGACCTGAAGAGCGATTTGTTGCAGGAACTCGAGCGCCACAAGCAGGCGCTCTCGGCGCTGCGCAACAACCCACAGGTTTCCGAAGAGGCGTTAAGCGGCGTACTGGCCGAGGTCGACTGCGCGCAACAGGCGCTCGGCGCCACCAGCGGCAAGGCCGGGCAGCACCTGCGCGACAACGAGTGGCTGACCAGCATCCGCAGCCGCGCGGCGATCCCCGGCGGCACTTGCGAGTTCGACCTGCCTTCGTATCATGCGTGGCTGATGCGCGATGCCGACTCCCGCGCCGCGGACCTCGACCTCTGGGCGCGACCGCTCACCCTGTTCTCGGATGCGCTCGGCATCCCGTTGCGGCTTCTGCGCGAGTCTGCCCATCGCAGCCTGCAGGTCGCCGCGCAGGGTTCGTACCAGCAGATGCTGCAAGGGCGCACCTACTCGCTGCTGCAGGTTCGCGTGGCGGCCGACGAAGGCGCGGTCCCCGAGATCAGCGCCAATAAGTACATGCTGTGGATTCGCTTCACCGCTGCCGACCGCGATCTGAAGCCCAAGGCGCTCGAGCGCGACGTACCGTTCCAGCTCGCGCTCTGCTCGTTCTGACCGTCATGGCGACCGTCGTTGAGTGCCCGACCTGCGGCACACTGGTCGAGTGGCAGGAAGCGAGCCGCTGGCGGCCCTTCTGCTCGGAGCGCTGCAAGCTGATCGACCTCGGCGACTGGGCTGCGGAGCGCCATCGGATTGCCGGTGAGCCGGCCGACGAGCTGGCGGCGGATACGCCACCGCCCCCCAAGCCTTACTGACCGGGCCACGCGGCGCTCAACATCGCCACGCCTTGCGCACCGGCGCGGCGCGCGACCTCCACATCGGCCGCCGTCAGGCCGCCCAGCGCATAGACCGGCAGCGGTGCATCGAGTGCCAGCCGCTCGAACTCGCGCCAGCCAAGTGTGGGCGCGCCGGGGTGGCTCGCGGTCGGCAATACCGGGCCAAGCGCGGCAAAGTCGCAGCCCAGTTTGCCGGCGCGTACAAGTTCCTCACGGCGGTGGACCGAAGCACCGACCCAGCCGACCGATGGTCGCTGCGCGGTGGCCGCCAGCGCCGCCGCGGTCAGATGCACGCCATCGGCCTCGTCCCACAGGGCGCGCGAGTGCCGGCTGCCGACCAGCAGCTTGCCCCCATAGGCGTGCACGCGCGCGCGGACGTCCGGCAGCAGGCGGGCGACTTCGTCGTCGGCGAGCGTGGGTTCGCGCAGTTGCACGAGGCGCAGGCCACGCGCGAGCGCCAATTCCAGTCGCGCGAGAAAACCATCGCGGCCGTACTGGCCCGCCGCCGTCAGTGCGTACAGCGCCTGCAGTGCCAGCCAGCGCAGCGCGGGCACGGCGGCCGGCAACAGCGGTGCGGGCAAGGCGTCCGCGGGACCGAAGAAATCCATCCGCTGCCCTTCGCGCGCATGCGGCGTGCCCTGCCAGTCGAACACGCGGCAGAAGTGCAGCCGCACGTAGGCGTGGGGGTAGTCGAACTCGAAGGTCGCCCAGGGACAAGCGGCGCCGATGGCGACCCCGAGTTCTTCGTGCAGTTCGCGGGCGAGCGCGCCGGCGACCGATTCGCCCGGCTCCAGCTTGCCGCCGGGAAACTCCCAGTAACCAGCGTACGGCTTACCGGCGGGACGGTCGGCCAGCAGTACCGCGCCGTCGGCGCGGATCAGCACGCCGACCGCGACCTCCGTGACCGGGCGCGTCATCCGCGCGGCGCGGCCAGGCCGTGCCGACCCGCGTAGTCGCGGGCGAACTGTACGGCGACACGGCCCGAACGCGAACCACGCTGCAAGGCGAACTGCAAGGCTTCGCCGCGCGCCTGCGCGACGACCTCCGCCGGCAGTCCGTAATGGGCGAGCCAGTGCGCGACGATGTCCAGATAGTCGTCTTGGCGGAACGGGTGGAACGACAGCCACAGCCCGAAGCGCTCCGACAGGGAAATCTTCTCTTCGACCGTCTCGCCGGGGTGAATTTCGCCGTCGACGTCGTAGCGCGTATCGAGGTTCTCGCGCATGTACTCCGGCATCAGGTGGCGGCGGTTGGAGGTCGCGTAGATCAGCACGTTCTCCGGCGGTGCGGCCACCGACCCATCGAGCGCGGCTTTCAGCGCCTTATACGAGTTCTCGCCCGCGTCGAACGACAGGTCGTCGCAATACAGGACGAAGCGTTCGGGCCGCGCAGCGACCTGCGCCGCGATCTCCGCGAGATCGGTCAGATCGTGCTTGTCCACCTCGATCAGCCGCAGGCCCCGCCCGGCAAAGCGCGCCAGACAGGCCCGCACCAGCGAGGACTTGCCGGTGCCGCGCGCGCCGGTCAGCAGCACGTTGTTGGCCGGCAGGCCGCGGACGAACTGCTCGGTGTTGGCGAGCAGCGCGACTTTTTGCGCTTCGACGTGCTGCAAGTCGTCGGCGTCGATGCGGGCCACCCGATGCACCGGCTCCAGCGCGCCGTGCGTCAGGCCGAGAAACTGCCGCCGCCGCCAGCGGAAGGCCGGCGCGCTCCAGTCGACCGCGTTCGCCTCCGGCAGCAGCGGTTCGAGCCGCGCCAGCAGCGCGTCGAGCTTCTGTTCGAGCGCGCTCGCCATCTTTACGAGCGGTAGTCGGCGTTGATCGACACGTAGCCGTGCGACAGATCGCAGGTCCAGACGGTGGCGCTCGCCGTGCCGCGGCCCAGCGCAATCCGCACAACAATCTCCGCGCCGCACATCACGCGCTGGCCGTCTTCCTCGCGATAGTCGGGGTGCCGCCCGCCGTTGCGCGCGGCCCAGACATCGTTCAAGTGCAATTGCACGCGCGCGGCGTCGAGATCGGCGATCCCGGCGTTGCCCACCGCCGCGAGGATGCGCCCAAGGTTGGGATCGGAAGCAAAAAACGCCGTCTTGACGAGCGGCGATTGCGCCACCGCGTAGGCGACCTGCTTGGCTTCCGCCTCGCTCGCTGCGCCTTCGACCGCGATCTCGATGAACTTGGTCGCCCCTTCACCGTCGCGCACGATCGCCTGCGCCAGTTGTTGTGCGACCGCGGCGACTTCGTCCGCCAGCAGCGGATAGCGCGCATCGGCCTCGTTCGCAATCGGCGCCGCGCCGTTGCCGCCGGTGGCGATCAACACGAAGGAGTCGTTGGTCGAAGTGTCGCCATCGACGGTGATGCGGTTGAACGAAACCTCCGCCACCTGCGCGACCAACCGCTGCAACAGCGCGGGGGCCACCGCGGCGTCGGTGGCGACGAAGCCCAGCATCGTCGCCATGTTGGGCTTGATCATCCCCGCGCCCTTGGCAATGCCGGTGACCGCGGTCGGCACGCCGTCGAGCGCAAAGCGGCGCGACGCGGCTTTGGGCACGGTGTCGGTGGTCATGATCGCCTCCGCCGCCTGCGGCCAGTGGTCGATGGCGAAGCGCGCCGCCGCCTGCGGCAAGCCGGCAATCAGCCGGGCGACCGGCAGCGGCTCCATGATCACGCCGGTGGAAAACGGCAGCACCGCCGTCGCTTCGCAGCCGAGCAGTTTGCCGACCGCCGCACAGGTCTGCCGCGCATCCGCCAGCCCCGGCTCGCCCGTGCCGGCATTGGCGCAGCCGGTGTTGACCACCAGCGCGCGAACGGCGCTGGCTGCCGCCAGATGCTCGCGACACACCAGCACCGGCGCGGCGCAAGAGCGGTTTTGTGTAAACACGCCCGCTACCGCCGCGCCCGGCACCAGTCGCAGCAAGAGCAAGTCCTTGCGGCCCAGCTTGCGGATGCCCGCCTCGGCCCAGCCGAGTTCGACGCCAGCAACCGGCCGGAGCGATGCGGGCTCTGGAGCGGAGAGATTGACGGCCATTGCGGACGGTTGTCTGTTGACTGTTGTCTGTTGTCGGTCGACGGAGTGTGCGGGACTACGGTGTATTCAACAGACAACGGCAAACCGACAACCGACAACCTGCCTCACGCGAGTTTTCCGTGGCACTGCTTGTACTTCTTGCCCGACCCGCAGGGACAGGGATCGTTGCGGCCGATCTTGTCGCCGAAGCGCTTGAAGGGTTGCGCCTTGACCTCGGTGGGCTCGGGCAGGGTCAGCGCCTCGACGTCGGTAGCGGCCTCCGCCGCCGCGGCCACACCGACGCCGAGCTCGGCATGCTGGGCGCGCGCCTGCTCGAGACGGCGCTCGCTGGCTTCTTCCATCTTCTGCTCGGCCGCGGCGACTTCTTGCTGTGTCTGGACGCGGACGTTCATCAGCACGCGCACGACGTCGGCGCGGACGCGGTCGAGCAACAGGCCAAAGAGCTCAAACGCCTCGCGCTTGTACTCCTGCTTGGGCTGCTTGGCGGCATAGCCGCGCAGATGGATGCCCTGGCGCAGGTGATCGAGTGCGGCGAGGTGCTCGCGCCAGGCGCCATCGAGCATTTGCAGCATGATGGAGCGCTCGAAGCTCGAAAACGCCTCGGCGCCCACTTGCGCGACCTTGGCCGCGTAGGCCTCATCGACGGCCTTGAGCAGGCGCTGCAGCAGGTCGTCGGCGTGCAGGTTCTCCTCGGACTCCAGCCACTGCGCGAAGGGCAGATCAATGCCCCAGTCGGACGCCAGCGTCTTGCTCAAGCCGGCAATGTCCCACTGTTCCTCGACGGTCTCCGGCGGCAGGTGCGTGCGGAACAAGTCGGTGAAGAACCCGTGCCGCAGGTTGGTCACCATCTCGGCCGGGTCTTTGGTTTCGAGAATCTCGTTGCGCAGCCGGTAGATCTCGCGCCGCTGGTCGTTGGCGACGTCGTCGTATTCGAGCAGTTGCTTGCGGATGTCGAAGTTGCGCGCCTCGACCTTGCGCTGCGCGGTTTCGATCGAGCGGGTGACCATGCCGGCCTCGATGGCCTCACCCTCGGGCAGCTTCAGCCGATCCACGATCGCGCGCATGCGGTCGCCGGCAAAGATGCGCAACAACGGGTCTCCCATCGACATGTAAAAGCGCGACTCGCCGGGGTCGCCCTGGCGGCCCGAGCGCCCGCGCAACTGGTTGTCGATGCGGCGCGACTCGTGCCGCTCGGAGCCGATGATCTTCAGACCCCCGGCGGCGATCACGTGGTCGTGCAGCGACTGCCATTCGCTGCGCAACGTGTCGATGCGGGCCTGCTTTTCCTGGTCGGAAAGTGCGGCGTCGGCATTGACGAACTGCACCTGCTTCTCGACGTTGCCGCCCAACACGATGTCGGTGCCGCGGCCGGCCATGTTGGTGGCGATGGTGATCATCTTCGGCCGCCCGGCCTGGGCGACGATCTCCGCCTCGCGCGCGTGCTGCTTGGCGTTGAGCACCTGGTGCGGCAGCTTCTCCTTTTTAAGCAACTCCGACAGCAGCTCGGAGTTTTCGATCGAAGTCGTGCCCAGCAGCACCGGTTGGCCACGTTCGTAGCAGTCCTTCACGTCCTCGACGATCGCGGCGAATTTTTCGCCGAAGGTGCGGTAGACCTTGTCCTGCTGGTCGCGCCGGATCATCGTCCGGTGCGTGGGAATGACCACGGTCTCGAGCCGGTAGATCTCCTGGAATTCGTAGGCTTCGGTGTCCGCCGTGCCGGTCATGCCCGCCAGCTTCTCGTACATGCGGAAGTAGTTCTGGAAGGTAATCGAGGCGTAGGTCTGGTTCTCCGCCTGGATCGCGACCTTCTCCTTGGCCTCGACCGCCTGGTGCAGACCTTCCGACCAGCGGCGACCCGGCATCAGGCGGCCGGTGAACTCATCGACGATGATCACCTCGCCGTTTTGCACCACGTAGTGCTGGTCGCGGTGGTAGAGCGAATGCGCGCGCAGCGCCGCCAGCATGTGGTGCATCAGCACGATGTTCTGCGGCGCGTACAGACTCTCGCCCTCGGCCAGCAGGCCGCGGCGCACGAGGATCTCTTCGATCTTCTCGTGCCCCGCTTCGGAGACGTGCACTTGGTGCGCCTTCTCGTCCACCCAGTAGTCGCCGGCGCTTTTCTCGTCGGCCTGGCGCGACAGCAGCGGCGGCATCTCGTTCATCGCCTGGTACAGATTTGTGCTGTCTTCCGACGGGCCGGAGATGATCAGCGGCGTGCGCGCCTCGTCGATCAGGATCGAGTCCACCTCATCGACGATCGCGTAAACCTGACCGCGCTGGCGCTTGTCCTCCAGCCGGTACTCCATGTTGTCGCGCAGGTAGTCGAAGCCGAACTCGTTGTTGGTCCCGTAGGTGATGTCGGCCGCGTAAGCGACGCGCTTGTCCTCGGTGGACTGCTGCGACACGATGGTGCCGACCGACAGGCCGAGGAAGTTGTAGATCTTGCCCATCCACTCCGCATCGCGGGTGACGAGGTAGTCGTTGACGGAGACGATGTGCACGCCCCGGCCGGCGAGCGCGTTCAAATACGCGGGCAGGGTCGCCACCAGCGTCTTGCCTTCGCCAGTGCGCATTTCGGCGATCTTGCCGTCGTGCAGCACCATGCCGCCCACGAGTTGCACGTCGAAGTGCCGCATCGACAGCACGCGCTTGCCCGCTTCGCGCACCACCGCAAAGGCCTCCGGCAACAGTTGGTCCAGCGTCTCGCCCTTGGCCAGCCGGCCCTTGAACTCGACTGTCTTGGCTGCCAGCGCCGCGTCGTCCAGCACCGCCATCTGCGGCTCCAACGCGTTGATCTTGGCGGCGGTGCGCTGGTACTGCTTGAGCAGCCGCTCATTGCGACTGCCGAAGATGCGGGTCAGGACGTTGGTGATCATTGGGGAATCGGCTCAAGGCGGCGCGCCGGCGGCGGTGCCGGCGCGCGCAGGGGCGCCGGGAAGGCGCAGGCGAAAATTATCCCATAGGGGTCCAGCCGCAACTGCCCGCGCAAACCCCCAAGTGGCGGCGCCGGCGGCGCCTTGCAAGCCCTATTTGGACGCCGGGGCGAGCGCGGCCAGCGGCGATCCCGCCTGCTGCCGGGCGAGGAACTTGAAGGGATTCTGCGGCTGCCCGCGCACATGGACCTCGAAGTGCAGGTGCGCGCCGGTGGTGCGGCCGGTGCGGCCGACCTCAGCGACTTTTTGCCCCGGACGCACGATGTCTCCCACCTTGACGTCGATGCGGCTGGCATGCGCGTACAGGGTGGCCAGATCGTTGCCGTGGTCGATCAGCACGGTCTTGCCGTACTCGGGATGCACGTCGGTGCCCACCACCACGCCGCCGGCGGCGGCAAAGATCGGCGTGCCGAGCGGTGCGGAGAAATCGACCCCCGAGTGCATCGCCTGCCGACCGTTGATCGGGTCGATGCGCATGCCGAAGCCCGAGCCGGCAAACCCCTCGGCTACCGGCGCGTTGTGCGGCAGCAGCGTGCGCCGCACTTGCAGGGCGAGCAACTCGGTTTCGATCACCGCCAGATAATCGACACGCACCTCCACGCTCTTGGCGATGCGGTGCATCTCGAGCATCAATTCCTCGGGCGACATAGAGCGCGCACCGACTGGCGCCGGTCCGCCGCGGCCCGGCAGCGACGCGAAATCGAACTCACTGGGCGGAATACCCGCCAACTTGGCGACCCGCTCGCCCAGCGCATCGAGCCGCACCATTTGCGCCTGCATCTCGCCCAGGCGCTTGGCCAGCGCATCGACGTTGTCGCGCATGTAGCGCTCCTTGCGCAGGTTTTCGTCGCGCATCACCCAGGCGACGAAGTCGTGCACGACGGGGATCTTCACGTCGACCGCGGCGCGAAAAGTCACCGCGTACAAGCCCACGGCGGCCAGCACCACGGCAAAGGCGAGCCCGACGGCCGACCAGGCCAGCTTGCGTCGCGACAAGGTGATCGTGCGCGCCCGGCTAAGCCGCGGGTCAACGATGATGATTTGCATGGCAAAAACTCCTGCTAAGGCGTGCGCCGGCTATCCT
Organism: Burkholderiales bacterium; assembly: GCA_021298875.1. Classification (GTDB taxonomy): domain Bacteria; phylum Pseudomonadota; class Gammaproteobacteria; order Burkholderiales; family Burkholderiaceae_F; genus JAJTHJ01. The sequence continues at coordinate 27,755 of JAJTHJ010000200.1, forward strand.
TGCCGGGATGCGCACGCCGAGCCGTACCGTTGCCGCCGCACTGGCCGAATCCCCTGCTGCCGCGTTGCTGGAGCGACTGGCCGCCACGCAAAGTGCAGCCGCCGCGATTGCCGACGCAGTGGCCGAACTCACTCCCGGCCTGAACTTGACCCAGCCTGGCACGGCGGACTTGCACGGGGAAACTTTGCTTCTGAACGCCCCAACGGCCGCCGCAGCGGCCAAGTTGAGGCAGGCGATTCCGGGACTGCTCGCTCTCCTGCACCAGCAAGGGGTGGAAGTTAACCAAATTCGGCTGCGCGTACAACCCTGCGGCAGCGCACAACCCGAAGCGCATGTGACGCAGATCAGCGACGGCCCCGATACGCAGACCGACCAGCGGCGCGACGCTGCCCGACGCTTCGCCCAGGAGCTGGCGGCGCGGCTGCCGGACTCTGCCCTGCGTCGCGCGGCTGAGCGTTTACAGAAAAAGCTTGACGCGCAGAGTGGGCGCTAACAACCAACGACCTCACTGAGCTTGCGCGGTGACAGGGTCGTCCAACCGAACCGACACCAACCGCCGCGCGCCGTTGAAGCGTTGGCGAAAGTAGCTGTCGCCGACCTGGCTCTCGGTGACCTTGCGCTGCCGCGGCGACGCGTGCACGAATCGCCCTTCCCCGACGTAGACACCCACGTGCGAGTAGCGACGGCCGCGCGTGTTGAAGAACACCAGATCGCCCGGTAGCAGCGCGTCCAGCGCCACCGGCTGTCCCAGCAGCGCCATCGCGGCCGCCGTGCGCGGCAAATCCGCCAGTCCAAGCCGAGACCACATCAGGCGCACCAGACCGCTGCAATCGACCCCGCCCGAGGGGTCGTTACCGCCGAAGCGATAGCGCACTCCCAGCAGCTCGCTCGCAACCTGCTCCAGCAAGGTCGCGGGCAGCAGCGGCAGGGACAGCGAGGGAGAAGACTCCAGCACGGGCGGCGGTAACGGCTCATCGGCTTGCGTCTGTGCAACGGCAGCCGACAGACCGGCGGTCAGGGCCAGCCCGAGGGCGAGGCGACGAAGACGAGGCGCGCGGATCATTGCCTGCATTCTGCACGAGTCGAACCACAGTTCCAACGCACAACCTCGGCCATCACGGCAGACGCTACCCGCCCAAAAGCCGATCTGCGATCAGCACCGCGAAGAAGAGCAGCCCCGCCCCCACCGCGGCGACGAACACCCGCAACGCCCAACGGAGAAACTTGCGTTCACCGGTGGCAAAGTAGGCGGCGACCAGTCCGGCCACGGTCAACGCCGCAACGATGAACAGTACGCGCAACAGTGCCATATGCCGCAATCACCCGCCGGCGGCTGCCGCAGCCGACCTGCGTCACGCGAACGCCGGCTGCAAGTACGCGGCCGGCGCGGCGGCTCGGTCTTCGAAGGTGACGAAGTCCCAAGCCTCGGCATCCGCCAACAGCGCGCGCAGCAGCTTGTTGTTGATCGCGTGGCCGGACTTGTGCGCGCTGTAGGCGGCGAGCAGCGGATGCCCGAGCATGGCCATGTCGCCCATCGCGTCGAGCAGCTTGTGCTTGGCGAACTCGTCGCCGCTGCGCAGGCCGTCGACGTTGAGTACGCGGTACTCGTCCATCACGATCAGGTTTTCGAGATTGCCGCCCTGGCCCAGGCCCATCGCCCGCAGCGCTTCGACCTCGTTGACGAAGCCGAAGGTGCGCGCCCGCGCCACGGCGGTCACGTAGGGGTCGCGCGCCAGGTCCACCTCGACGTGCTGCTCGGTGGCGTCGATGGCCGGGTGCTTGAAGTCGATCGAGAAAGACAACTTGTAGCCGAAGTGCGGCGCGAGTTGCGCCCACTTGTCGCCGTCTTCGATGCGCACCGGCTTCTTCACCCGCACGAAGCGGCGCGGTGCGTTGAGTTCGACCACGCCGGCCGACTGGATCAGGAAGACAAAGCTCGCCGCGCTACCGTCCATCACCGGGATCTCGCCAGCATCGACGTCGATGTGGCAGTTGTCGATGCCGAGGCCCGCCAGCGCCGAGGCCAGATGCTCGACAGTGGCGATGGTGGCGCCGTCGCGGCCGAGCGTGGTGGCCATGCGCGTATCCACCACGGCGTGCGGCTCGGCCCGCACATCCACCGCCGGGTCGAGGTCGGTACGGCGAAACACGAGGCCCGTGTCGGCGGCGGCCGGCCGCAGCACGAGTTCGACGCGCGCGCCGCTGTGCACGCCAATGCCGACCGTCTTGACCAGCGTCTTCAAGGTGCGTTGCTTGAGCATCTTTCAATTTTACCTTTGCGTGTTGCGGCGCAGAAAGCTTTTGCCTGCGCCTGCCCGCAGAATCCGGGCGCCATGTCCAGCGCACCGCCCCCCGACGCCGCGGCGAGCCCCTTCCCGCCAGTGGCCACCATCGGCGCGAGCGCGCCGTTCGGCTGGCTAGCCGCCGGCGCGCGCGATCTGGCCCGTGCGCCGGGGCCGAGCCTTTTCTACGGCGCCTGCTTCGCCGCGATGGGTTGGGCGGTCTATCTGGTGTTTCGCCACGCCTACGAGTACGCCTACGGGCTGACCGCGGGCTTCCTGCTGCTGGGGCCTTTCCTCGCCACGGGGCTGTACGACATCAGCCGGCGGCTGGAGCGCGGCGAGCGCGTGCGGCTGGCGGACACGCTCGCCGCCTGGCGCGCCAACCGCGGCGCCTTCAGCCTGTTTGCGGTGGTGCTGATCGTGCTGATGCTGCTGTGGTCGCGTGCCTCGCTGATCACCTTTGCGCTGCATTTTTCCGGCGAAGGGATTCCGCGGGTCGATCGTTTTCTGGAACACGTGGTGAGCGTCGAGCATGCCGACTTCCTCGCCACCTGGTTTGCCGTCGGCGGCCTCTTTGCGCTGATCGTATTTGCGGTCAGCGTGGTGTCGGTACCGCTGATGCTCGACCGCGGCACCGACACCATCGTCGCCGCATTGACCAGCGTGCGCGCGTTCTTTGCCAACCCCGGGCCGCTGCTGCTGTGGGCGGTTTTGATCGCGTTGACGATCGGCGCCGGCTTCGCCACGCTGATGATCGGCCTCGTCTTCGCCGCGCCGGTCGTGGGGCATGCGACGTGGCATGCGTATCGGGCGCTGATTCGTTGAAGGTTGTCGGTTGTCTGTTGTCCGTTAACAGAAAACAGACAACCGACGACTTGCGATCAGTCCGCCTGCTTGCGCAAGAACGCCGGGATGTCGTAGCGGTCGGTGCCGGCCTCCTCCAGCGCCGACACGCGCGCGGCGGCGCTTTCGCGCCCGCTGCGCCAGACCGCGGGCGTGTCGAGCCGACCGTAGTCCGCCGGCGTCTGCGCCGCCCCCTGGTGGATCGGCTGGTTGTCGGTGCCGGTACGCAGGGCCGGCGGGGTCACCACCGACAGTGGCACTTTCTTTGCCGCCGGCCGACCGAGGCCGGTGGCGACGACCGTCACCCGCAGGTCGTCGCCCATGCTCTCGTCGCTGACGGCGCCGAAGATCACGGTGGCGTCCTCCGCCGAAAAATGGCGGATCGTCTCCATCACCTCGCGCGTCTCCTTCATCTTCAGGCTCGACGACGCGGTGATGTTGACCAGCACGCCGCGCGCGCCGGACAGATCCACGCCTTCCAGCAAGGGGCTCGCCACCGCCGCTTCGGCCGCCACGCGAGCGCGATCCAGGCCGCTGGCGGTGGCGGTGCCCATCATCGCCTTGCCCTGCTCGCCCATCACTGTCTTCACGTCCTCGAAGTCGACGTTGACCAGACCCGGCAGGTTGATGATTTCGGCAATCCCGGCGCAGGCGTTGTGCAGCACGTCGTCGGCGGCGCGGAAGCACTCGTGCATGCCGGCATCCTCGCCCAGCACTTCTTCGAGCTTGTTGTTGAGGATCACGATCAGCGAGTGCACGCGGTCTTCCAGTTCGGCCACCCCGGCTTCGGCGATCTTGCTGCGCTTCGGCCCCTCGAACTCGAAGGGCTTGGACACCACCGCCACGGTCAGGATGCCGAGCTCCTTGGCCACCTCGGCCACCACCGGTGCGGCGCCGGTGCCGGTGCCGCCGCCCATGCCGGCGGTGATGAACACCATGTGCGCGCCGCGCAGGGCATCGGCGATGCGTTCGCGCGCCTCTTCGGCCGCAGCGCGGCCGGCCTCGGGCTTGGCCCCCGCACCGAGCCCGGTCTTGCCGAGTTGGATCAGGTTCTGCGACTGCGAGCGGGCCAGCGCCTGATGGTCGGTGTTGGCGACGATGAACTCCACGCCCTGCACGCCGCGGCGGATCATGTGCTCGACCGCGTTGCCGCCGGCGCCGCCTACGCCGATCACTTTGATCACCGTGCCGCGCGTTTCCGTCTCCAGAATCTCGAAAGGCATTTGCATCTCCTCAAGGTTGGTTCAAAGCACGAAACTCGAAACGCGCAATGTCAACGGCGGTGGCAGCTGCCGCTCGCCCGCTGCTGTTGACACTGCACGCTTCACCCCCACCCGCACGACGGCTGCCGTGCGGGTCAATCCTGCGCGCCGTCAGAAATTCCCGACGACCCATTCCTTCATCCTTTTCAGCGTCCGCGAGAACGACCCCGTCTGCGCCGCCATGCGCTGCCCGCGCGTGCGCTGCGCGTGCGCTTCGACGAGCAGCCCCATCACCGTGGCAAAGCGCGGGTTGCGCACCACGTCGGCGAGCTTGCCTTCGTAGCGCGGCCAGCCGACGCGCACGGGCTTGAGAAACACGTCTTCGGCCAGTTCCACCGCGCCGGGCAGCAGACTCGTGCCGCCGGTGACCACGATCCCGGAGGACAGCAGCTCCTCGAAGCCGGAGTCGCGGATCGCCTTGTGCGTCAGCGTGAAGAGTTCTTCCACGCGCGGCTCGATCACCGCCGCCAGCGCCTGCCGCGACAGCAGCCGTGGCGCGCGGTCGCCCAGGCCGGGGATCTCGATGCGCTCGTTGGGGTCGGCCAGCACCTCCTTGGCCACCCCGTAGGCGAGCTTGATCTCCTCGGCGTCCGGCAGCGGCGTGCGCAGCGCCATCGCGATGTCGTTGGTGATCTGGTCGCCGGCAATGGGGATCACCGCGGTGTGCCGGATCGCCCCGCCGGTAAAAATCGCCACGTCGCTGGTGCCGCCGCCGATATCGACCAGCGCCACGCCGAGCTCCTTCTCGTCCTCGGTGAGCACCGACAAACTGGAGGCCAGCGGTTGCAGAAAGAGGTCGCTCACCTCCAGCCCGCAGCGGCGTACGCACTTGACGATGTTCTGCGCCGCGCTCACCGCGCCGGTGACGATGTGCACGCGCACCTCCAGCCGCACGCCGCTCATGCCGAGCGGCTCGCGGATGTCCTCCTGCCCGTCGACGATGAACTCCTGCGTCAGCACGTGCAGCGTCTGCTGGTCGGTCGGGATGTTGACCGCGCGCGCCGTCTCCAGCACGCGCGCCACGTCGGCGGCGCTCACTTCGCGATCCTTGATCGCCACCATGCCGCTGGAGTTGAAGCTCCTGATGTGGTTGCCGGCGATGCCGGTGATCACCTCGCCGATGCGGCAGGCGGCCATCAGCTCGGCCTCCTCCAGCGCGCGGCGGATCGAGGCGACGGTCGCCTCGATGTTGACCACCACGCCGCGGCGCAACCCCTCGCTGGGCGTCTGCCCGAGGCCGATCACTTGGAAGCGCCCGTCGGGCAGCACCTCGGCCACCGCCACCACCACCTTGGAGGTGCCGATGTCCAGGCCGACGAGGATGTCGCGGGTCTCGGTCTTTTTCATGGCGCAAAGGCGACGGCAAAGCCGTTGGGGTAGCGCGCGTCGATGCGGCGCGGCGGGTGGCTGGAGTGCGCGGCCAGTTGCGGATAGGCGGCGACGATCTGCCGCAAGCGCTGCTCGACCTGGCCGGGCGGCTCGTCGCGGCCCAGTTGAACTTGCAGCGGTGCATCGGTGGCAAGCGACCAGGACTGCCGCTCGCTCACCTGCACCTGCTCGACCTTGTGCCCGAGCGGCGCCAGCGCCGCGGTAAACGCGGCGTGCCGGCGCACCGCTTCGCCGGCCAGCGCCGGCGGGCCGCCGAACTCCACCAGCGGCCCGTACACCTCGGCCTCGGCCGGGTTGGCGGTGAAGAGCACGCCAGCGTCCGACACCAGCCGGCCGTCGTCCCACAGGCCGAGTGCGCGGTGTTCGGTCAGCTCGACCACCATCAGGTCGGGCCAGACGCGACGCACGGTCGCCTGCGCGACCCAGGGCACCGTCTCGACGGCGCGGCGCGCCTCGTCCAGCCGCAGCGTGAAGTAATTGCCGGCGAGCCGCCCGGCGATGGCCGCGCGCAGTTCGGCACTGGTCACGTGGCGCACGTCGCCGCGCACCTCGACCCGCTTGAAGTCGAACCACGGCCGCTGCGCCACCCAGCGCGCCACCTGCACCAGCGCCAGCAGGATGGCGAGCAGCACGATCAGCCGCGTGGCCCACTGGATCAGCCGCAGCGAGTTCATCGCGCCGTCTCCAGCCGCGCGCGCGCCAGGATGTCCAACACGACGTCGGCATAGCTCATGCCCACTGCGCGCGCGGCGATCGGCACCAGCGAGTGACTGGTCATGCCGGGCGAGGTGTTCAACTCGATCAGGTACGGGCGGTCGCCGCGGGCGTCCTGCGCCAGCATCACGTCCACCCGCCCCCAGCCGCGCGCGCCGACCGCGGCGTAGGCGCGCAGGCACAACTGCTGGATCTCGTGCGCCATCGCATCGTCGAGCGGCGCCGGACACAGGTACTGCGTCTCGTGCGAGACGTACTTGTGCTCGTAGTCGTAGTTGCCGCCGGGGGCGCGGATTTCGATCAGCGGTAGCGCGCGGGCGGTGGCACCTTCGCCGAGGATCGCGCAGGTCAGTTCGCGCCCCTCGATCAACTGTTCGATCAGCACGCTCGCGTCGTAATGCGCCGCGGTGGCGTAGGCGGCGGCCAGCTCGTCGCTGTCGTGCGTCAGCACCTTGGTGATGCCGATAGTCGAGCCTTCGTGCGCGGGCTTGACGATCAGCGCGTCGCCGAGTTCGGCCACCATGCGGCGCCAGTCGGTGTCGGCCTGCGCGACGCGCCAGTCGGGCGTGGCCAGGCCTTCCGCCTCCCACAGCCGCTTGGTCAGCAGCTTGTCGATGGCAATCGCCGAAGCCTGCACGCCGCTGCCGGTATACGGGATGCCGAGCGTCTCCAACACGCCCTGGATCGTGCCGTCCTCGCCAAAACGCCCGTGCAGCGCGATGAACACGCGGTCGAACTTCGCGGCTTCCAGCTCCGCCAGCGACTGCGTGCCGGGGTCGAACGGGTGCGCGTCCACACCGCGGCTGCGCAACGCTTCCAGCACGCCGGTGCCGGACATGATCGACACCTCGCGCTCGGCCGAGCGGCCGCCGAGCAGGACGCCGACTTTGCCGAAAGGCCGTGATCCGTGATCTGTGATCGGTGATCCGTTGGGTAGGTGCGTCATGGTGGCTCTTGCCTTAACGGATCACCGATCACGGACAACGCGCGCTGCCAGCGCGCCAGCCACGCCGCCGATCGACCCCGCACCCATCGCAATCACCACGTCGCCGGGGCGCGCGGCGGCGAGGATCGCGGCGGGGAGTTCATCGATCTTCTCGACGAACAGCGGCTCCACCTGCCCCGCGGTGCGCACCGCGCGCGCGAGCGCGGCGCCGTCAGCGGCGACGATCGGCGGCTCACCCGCCGGGTAAACCTCGGTCAGCAGCAGCGCATCGGCGCGGCCGAGCACCGCAACGAAGTCGTCGAAGCAATCGCGCGTGCGGCTGTAGCGGTGCGGCTGGAACGCCAGCACGATGCGCCGGCCGGGAAACGCGCCGCGCGCGGCCTCCAGCGTGGCCGCCATCTCGGCCGGGTGGTGGCCGTAGTCGTCGATCAAGGTAAAGCTGCCGCCCGCGACCGGCACGTCGCCATGCCGCGCAAAGCGGCGGCCAACCCCGGTGAAGTCGGCCAGCGCCTGGGCGATGGCGGCGTCGGCCACGCCCAGTTGCGTGCCCACCGCCACCGCGGCCAGTGCGTTGCAGACGTTGTGCCGGCCCGGCAGGTTCAAGCGCAGCGGCAGCGGCGCCGCGCCCTCGCGCAGCGCGGTAAAGCGCATCGACAGACCCTCGGGCGTCACGTCCACCGCGCGCACCTGCGCCTGCGCGCTCAAGCCGTAGGTCAGCACCGGCTTAGCGACAAAGGGCAGGATCTCGCGCACGTGCGCGCAGTCCACGCACAGCACCGCGGTGCCGTAAAACGGCAGGTGCGAGAGGAACTGGATGAACGCCTGCTTCAACCGCACCGGGTCGTGGCCGTAGGTGTCCATGTGGTCATAGTCGATGTTGGTCACGACGGCCAGCACCGGCAGCAGGTTGAGGAAGCTCGCGTCGGATTCGTCGGCCTCGACCACGATGAAGTCGCCGCCGCCCAGCCGTGCGTTGGCGCCGGCGGCGTTCAGCCGTCCGCCGATAACGAAGGTCGGGTCCAGCCCGCCGGCGGCGAGCACGCTGGCCACGAGGCTGGTGGTCGTCGTCTTGCCGTGCGTGCCGGCGATGGCAATGCCTTGCTTCAGCCGCATCAACTCGGCCAGCATCACCGCGCGCGGCACCACCGGCACGCGGCGCGCGCGCGCGGCGCGCACTTCCGGGTTGTCCGGCGCGACGGCGGAAGACACTACCACCGCGTCGGCGCCGGCCACGTGTGCCGCGTCGTGGGCGATCGCCACCGTCGCGCCGAGCGCGGCGAGCCGCTGCGTGGTGGCGGACTCTGCCGCGTCCGAGCCGCTGACCGCGTAGCCGAGGTTCACCAGCACTTCGGCGATGCCGCTCATGCCGCTGCCGCCGATGCCGACAAAGTGAATTCTGCGGACCGCGTGCTTCATCGCTGCGCCCCCCGCGCGACCGTCATTCCCGCGCAAGCGGGAATCCAGTGCAACGCTGCGATGCCTCTGGGTTCCCGCTTCCGCGGGAACGACGACAGCGGGATCGGCCGAGCGCCGCATCGACACGCGGTTGGACGCGGACGCTCAGCGTGCTTCATGCGCTCACCTTCGCAATGTGTTCGAGCGCATCGGCGACCACCGTGGTCGCCTGCGGGTTGCCGAGTGCGCGGGCGCGCTGCGCCATCGCGCACAGCCCCTCGCGCGTCAGCCCACGCAAGGTTTCCGCCAGACGCGCGGCGCTCAGCTCGCTTTGCGGCAGATGGATTGCTGCCCCCTGCGCGGCGAGGAACTCGGCATTGCTGCGCTGGTGGTCAGTGGTGCGGGCGATGAACGGCACCAGGATCGCCGGTACGCCGGCGGCGGTCAGCTCGGTGATGCTGATCGCGCCGGCGCGGCAGAGGACCACATCCGCCGCCGCGTACTGCGCGGCCATGTCGTCGATGAACGGCACCACCTCGGCCTCGACCCCGGCCTGCGCATAGGCGGCGCGCGTCGCCTCGACATGCGCCGCGCCGCACTGGTGAATCACCTGCGGCCGTTCGCCGGCCGCCAGCAGCGCCAGCGCCGAGGGGACGGTCTGGTTCAACACCTGCGCGCCCAAACTGCCGCCAAAGACCAACAGCCGCAGCGGCCCGCTGCGGATCGCGTAGCGCGCCTCCGGCGCCGGCAGTTCGGCGATCTGCGGCCGCACCGGGTTGCCGGTCACCAGCCCGCGCTCGCCGGCGAGCCGGGCCGCACCGCCGTCGAAGCCGCAGAAGATGGCCGCGCACAGGCTGCGCAGCAGCTTGGTGGACAACAGCGGCTGTGCATCGGAGTTCAGCAGCGCCAGCGGCAACCCCAACCCGCTCGCCGCCAAACCCACCGGCACGGCCACGTAACCGCCGGTGGAGAACACTAGCGCCGGCTGGCGCGCGCGCAGCAGCGCACGGCTCGCCCACAGCGCGCGCAGCAGGGCGAAGCCGCCAAACAGCAAGGTCTTGATCCCCTTGCCGCGCAAGCCGCTGAATTCCAGCGAATCGAAGGCGATCCCGCGCGCCTCGACCAGCCCGCGCTCCATGCCCGTGCGGGTGCCGATCCACGACACGCTCCAGCCGCGTCCGCGCATCGCCTCGGCCACTGCCAGCCCCGGCATCACGTGGCCGCCGGTGCCGGCGGCCGCAATCACCAGATGCTTCATGCGCGGCCTCCGCGCATCAACTTCCGATTCTCGAAGTCGACCCGCAGCACCAACGCCAAGCCCACCAGCGTGGACAGCAGCGCCGAGCCGCCGTAGCTCAGCAGCGGCAACGTGAGCCCCTTGGTGGGCAACAAGCCCGTGGCCACACCAATGTTGATGAACGCCTGCACGCCGATCCACAGGCCCACACCCTGCGCCAGCAGCCCGGCAAAGCTGCGCTCGAGCGCGATCGCCTGGCGGCCGATCTCGAAGATGCGTTTGACCAGCCAATAGAAGGCCACGATCACCGCCAGAACGGCGACCAGCCCGAGTTCTTCGCCGATCACCGCGAGGATGAAGTCGGTATGCGCCTCGGGCAGGTAGTGCAGTTTTTCCACGCTGCCGCCCAGGCCGACGCCGAACCACTCGCCGCGGCCGAAGGCGATCAGCGAATGCGACAGCTGATACCCCTTGCCGAGCGCGTGCTCGGCCGACCAGGGGTCGAGGTAGGCAAAGATGCGCTCGCGCCGCCACGGCGAAAGCGCAATCACCGCAACGAAGGCTAGCGCCATCACCCCGGCCACCGCCAGCGCCAGCCGTGCGTTGGCGCCGCCGATGAAGAGCACGCCCAGGCAGATCGCCGCGATCACGCCAAAGGCGCCCAGATCCGGCTGCAACAGCAGCAGCCCGCCCGCCGCCGCAATGACCACCCCCATCGGCAGAAAGCTCTGGCCGAAGCGATGGATCACCTCCTGCTTGCGCACGACGAAGTCGGCCGCGTACAGCACCGCAGCCACCTTCATCAGTTCCGACGGTTGCAGGTTGAACAGGCCCAGCGGAATCCAGCGCTTCGCCCCCAGCGCGCCCTTGCCGATCAGCAGCACCGCCACCAGCAGTACCAACGTGGCGACCAGCAGCGCCGGCGCGATGCGCTGCCAGACGGCAATCGGAATGGAGAAGACAATCACCGCCGCCGCCAGCGCCACCGCCAGCGACAGCAGGTGCCGCAACAGAAAGTAAGCCGGCCCGACCGAGTAGCGCGGCGAGTCGGCAAGCGAGATCGACGCCGAGTAGACCATCACGATGCCGAAGAGCAGCAGCCCGGCGACCACCGCCAACAGCGCGTGATCGACGTGCGTCACACCGCGCCCGCGCGCGCCGGCGGCCATGCCGCCGCCCAGCCCGGCCAGCGCAAGCACGGACGCCCCCGGCGGCGCGTCGCGCCGGCCGCGTTCGGCAAACAGTTTGCGCAGGCCCGCGATCACACCGCGCTCCCTTCCGCCTCGACCACGAGCCGCGTCAGCACCTTTTTCATGCCACGCTCCCTTCGGGTTCGAGCATGGGCCGTATCAGTGACTCCCTGACCGCGCGCCCAAAAACTTCTGCGCGGTGCTTGTAGTTGTCGAACATGTCGAGGCTGGCGCAGGCCGGCGACAGCAGCACCGCATCGCCCGGCTGCGCCAGCGCGGCGGCGGCGGCGACCGCCTCTTCCAGCGTGGCGCAGGACTGCACCGGGTACGGCGCCGCGGTGAGCAACGCGCCGATCCGCGGCCCGTCGCGGCCGATCAGCAGCACCGCACGCGCATGCCGCGCCAGCGGTGCGACGAGCGGCGCGAAGTCCTGCCCCTTGCCGTCGCCGCCCAGGATCACCACCAGCCGCTTGCCCTCCTCGCCGAGGCCGTCGAGCGCGGCGACGGTGGCGCCGACGTTGGTGCCCTTGCTGTCGTCGTAGAACTCCACGCCGTCGCGCGTGGCGACGAGTTCCATCCGGTGCGGCTCGCCGCGGTAGCTGCGCAGCGCATGCAGCAGCGGCGCCAGCGGGCAGCCCAGCGCGCGCGCCAGCGCCAGCGCAGCGAGCGCGTTGAGCGCGTTGTGCCGGCCGCGGATGTGCAGCGCCTCGGCCGGCATCAGCTTGTGCACGTGCACCGGCGCATCGATGCCCGGCAGTTCGGCCGCGGCGCGGCGGCGCCGCTCGCCGGGCGAAAGGTCTTCCGCATAGGCGAGCCAGGTCAGGCCGCCCTCCTGCACCAGGCCGTACTGATCCGGCTGCGCCGGCACGCTGCTGCCGAAGGTGAGCGGCCGGCCGGTCTTGCGCAGCATCGCCACGGTGGCGGCGTCGTCGCGGTTGACCACCTGCACCGTGTCCTTGGCAAAGATGCGCGCCTTGGCCCGCGTGTAGGCGTCCAGCGTGCCGTGCCAGTCGAGGTGATCCTGCGTCACGTTGAGCACCGTCGCCGCCGTGCAATGCAGCGAGCGCGTGGTCGCCAACTGGAAGCTCGATAGCTCCAGCACCCACACCTCGGGCAGCGCGCCGGCGTCGAGCCGCTCGGCGAGCACCTCCAGCGCCGAGGGCGAAATGTTGCCGGCCACCGCCACCGACAGCCCGGCGCGCTCCAGCAGCAGGCCGGTCAGGCGCGTGACGGTGGTCTTGCCGTTGGTGCCAGTGATGCCGACGATGCGCGGCGCGTAGGCGCGCTCGGCTTCGAGTTCGGCCAGCGCGCGGGCAAAGAGTTCGATCTCACCCACCACGTCGATCTTGCGCCGCTGCGCCTCGGCCACCAGCACGCGCGCCTCCGAGTGCGTCGGCGACAGGCCGGGGCTGAGCGCGACGAGGTCGATGCCGTCGAGCAACGTCTTGGCGAGCGGCCCGCCGGCGAACTCCGCCGCCGGCAACTGCGCGCGCAGCGCGGCCAGCCCCGGTGGCGACTCGCGCGTGTCCGCCACCCGCAGCCGGTGCCCGCCGCGCGCCAGCCAGCGGGCCATGGCCAGGCCGGTTTCGCCGAGCCCAAGGATCAAGACGCTCATCGGCATCGCGCGCTCACCTGATCTTCAACGTCGACAAACCGACCAGCACCAGCATGATGGTGATGATCCAGAAGCGCACCACCACCTGGTTTTCGCGCCAGCCGGACAGCTCAAAGTGGTGGTGCAGCGGCGCCATGCGGAAGATGCGCTTGCCGCCCGTCCCCTTGAAGTAGGCGACCTGCAGCATCACCGACACGGTCTCGGCGACGAACACGCCGCCCATGACAAAGAGCACGATCTCCTGCCGGGTGATCACCGCAATCGTCCCCAGCGCCGCGCCGAGCGCCAGCGCGCCCACGTCGCCCATGAACACCTGGGCTGGATAGGCGTTGAACCAGAGGAAGGCGAGCCCACTGCCGGCGATGGCGCCGCAGACGATCACCAGTTCGCCCGCGCCCGGCACGTAGGGAAACAGCAGGTACTTGGCAAAGTCCGCGCGGCCGACCACGTAGGCAAAGATGCCGAGCGCGGCGCCGACCAGCGCGGCCGGCATGATCGCCAGGCCGTCCAGGCCGTCGGTCAGGTTGACCGCGTTGCTGGTGCCCACGATCACGAAGTAGGTCAGCAGCACGAAGCCGAACACACCCATCGGATAGGCCACGTCCTTGAAGAACGGCACCATCAGGTCCGAGCGCGGCGGCAGATCGAGGTCGAAGCCGCTGGCGATCCACTCGCCAATCAGCGTCCAGATCTTGGCCCCGCTGGGCGCGGCCACGGCGAAGGCCAGATACAACGCCGCCACCAGCGCGATTAGCGACTGCCAGAAGTACTTCTCCTTCGCGCTCATCCCC
>JAJTHJ010000224.1 GCA_021298875.1 Burkholderiales bacterium
AGCGGTTGTGGAACTTGCGCAGGTACGACAGGATCGGCCGCGCCAGCCAGCCGACGCCGTAGTGCCCGCTGTAGGCGTGAAAATTGGTGCGGAAGTCGGAGGTCACCGGCAGCCGCAACTGGCGCGCCGCCTGCACCGCCGACCAGCCCAGCGGCCCTTCGGTACACACGTGAACCAGATCGGGCGGCTTCAGCGACCACTGCCGCAGCAGCGCGCGCCGCGCCGGCAGGCCCAACTGCAATTGCGGATAACGCGGGATCGGCACGCCATGCAGCAACAGGTCGCCGCCGTTGCCCGCTTGCGCGCCGTCGCTGCGCGGCTGCCGCGGCCGCACCAGCTGCACTTCGTGCCCGCGCGCCCGCAGCTGCGCCACCAGGCTGGCGACAGTCGTCGCCACGCCGTTGACCTCGGGCGGATAGGTCTCGGTCGTCACCGCCAGCCGCAGCGAGCGGCGGCTGGGCGTGAAGTCGTCGACCACGATGGCGGCGCGCTCGTCGGAATCCATGACCGCAGCGTGCCGCACTTGCGCGACCGCACGATGACCGCGCCGCGCTTCACGCAACGGTCATCGCCGGGTCACGCGGCGTACATGCGGCGCGGCGACCATTAGTGCCCATACCGGGCGACCGGGATCCACCGACCGACCAAGGAGCCGCCGTGAAGGACTTTCTGCATGCGCTGCGCGAGCAGCGCTGGGACGACCACCGCTACTACCACCACAGCCGCATCAACCAGTCGCTGCATCTGGTGAGCGCGCTGTCGTTTCTCGTCGCCTACGCGTTGCTGCTTACCGACCCGGTGCTGGCCGCGTTCGTCGGCTGGGGGCTGGCGATGGTGAGCCGCCAGCTCGGCCATTTTTTCTTCGAGCCCAAGGGCTACGACGCGGTCAATCGGGCCAGCCACGAATACAAGGAAGAGATCAAGGTCGGCTACAACCTGCGGCGCAAGGTCGTGCTGATGGGCCTGTGGCTGGCCGCGCCGGCGGTGCTTTACGTCAGCCCGACGCTGTTCGGCCTGTACGCCGAGCCGGCGGCCGGCGCGCAACTCGCGCGGCGGATCGGCGAAGTGTGGCTGGCGCTCGGCATCGGCGGTCTGCTGTTCCGTACGGTGCATCTGTTTTTTCTGAAGGACGTGCAGACCGGGCTCGTATGGGCGACCAAGATCCTGACCGACCCATTTCACGACATCAAGCTCTACTACAAGGCGCCGCTGGCACTGCTGCGCGGCGAGCTGATCGATCCGATGCCGCATGCCGCGCGGCACTGACTCGGTCGCGCGCTCAGCGCAGCCGAGCGTATTCGGCCAGCGTCGGCGCGCCAGCCTCCGGTGCCGGCCGGCCCACCGCGCGCTGCCACCACTGCGCCGCCATCTCGCGCGCGAGCTGGCGGCCGATGGCAGCGCGCGTCAGTCGCGCATCGCGCCACCACCAGCCGTCGGCCTGCATCGCGCACGCCGCTGCGACGAAGCGCTGCGCCACCTGCGCGAAATCCTCGTCGGTGTAATTGAGGCTGAAGATCAGCCGGCCGGTGCCGATCCACGCGAGCGCCAACCCCTGCGCGCGCAAGTAGTACTGCGACAGCCAGTGGTAGCGCGACGGCTCGATGTAGCGCACCGTGAAGATGCTCGACAGGTTCGCCACCCGCACCGGCACGCCGGCCGCGGCGAGCGCGTCGTTCAACTGCTGCGCGCGGGCGTTCCAGCGCGCGTCGAGGCCGTCGTACAGCGCGCGCACCGCGGGCGAGTCCAGCCGTTCGAGGAAGACCTGCATCGCGCCCATCACGTACGGGTGCGCGTTGAAGGTGCCGCGCGCGAAGCATATGTCGGCTGGGCGGTCGTCGCGGAAGCGCCGCATCAGCTCCGCGCACCCGCAGACGACGCCCACCGGCAACCCGCCGCCCAGCGTCTTGCCGTAGACGACCATGTCGGCGCGCACGCCGAAGTACTCCTGCGCGCCGCCGGGCGCGAGGCGAAAGCCGACGAACACCTCGTCGAAGATCAGCACGATGCCGCGCTCGCTGCACACCGCGCGCAGCCGCCGCAGCCAGGCGGAATAGGCGGCACGGTCGAAGCCGCCGGCCGTGCGCGCCGCCACCAGCGACGAGTCGCCCGGCGCGGCCACGTTTGGGTGCAGCGCCTGCAGCGGGTTGACCAGCACGCAGGCGATGTCGCGCCGCGTGCGCAGCACGGCGAGGCTCGCCTCGGCCATGTCGCGCAGGGTGTAGGTCTCGCGCGGCGGCAGCGGATTGCCGGGGCCGGGCTGCACGTCCTCCCACCAGCCGTGATAGGCGCCGGCAAAGCGCACCAGATACTTGCGCCCTGTGTGGTAGCGCGCCAACCGCGCCGCCTGCATCACCGCCTCGGTGCCGGACATGTGGAACGACACTTCGTCCAGCCCGGACAGCGCCCGCAGCCGCGCAATGTTGTCGGCCACGCAGGGGTGCAGGGCGCCGAGCACGGGGCCCAGGGCTGCAACGCGCTGCGCCCCTTCGGCGATGCAGTCCTTGTAGACGTCGTAGCCCAGCAGGTTGACGCCGTAGGACCCGGTCAGGTCGTAATAGCGGTTGCCGTCCAAGTCCTCGACCTGCACGCCCTCGCTCGCCTGCACGAAGGCGCCGACCGGCAACGCCTCGCGCACGAGCGGGCTGAACTGGAACGGCATCCGGTAGCGGCTGGTGAACTGCAAGTCGGCCAACCCGGCGCGCGCCTGCGCGGTCAGCGCCAGCGTGCGCGGCGCCCGCTCGCGCAGCAGCGCCGACAACCGCGCGAGTGCCGCGCGCCGCTGCGCGGCGACTGTTTCCGGCGCGCCGTCGGCGCAGTAAAAGCGCGCTTCGTCGTAGGCGTAGCCGGGGACCAGTGCGGCCACCCGTTTGGCCAGGCGCGCGTGCCCGGCCAGCGAGCGGTGCTTGGCGCGCGACAGTTGCCAGCGGCGGCGCGCGGCAGGCGCGCCGACAGCGAGGGCGGCGAGGGCGAGGGCGGTCAGCGCGAAGGTCTCGGTCATGGTGCGGCCACGAAGTCGTTGGCCTCCTTGTAACGATGCCCTTTGACAACAGCATGAAACCGCCGGGTGCGCTGGCGCGGCTGGGCCGCCAAGAGCAGCTCAATTTCCTGCTCACCAACCGCGTGCCGCGCGCGCTGCTGACGCACGCCGTCGGCCGCATCAGCCGCAGTGAAAACCCGCTGCTGCGCGGCGTGTCGATGGCGCTTTGGCGGCGGTTCGCCGAACTGGACTTGAGCGACGCGACGCGCACCGACTTCAGGAGCGTGCACGACTGCTTTACCCGCGCGCTGAAGCCCGGCGCCCGCCCGCTCGATACCGATCCGACTGTGCTGACGAGCCCCTGCGACGCCGTCGTCGGCGCCTGCGGTGCAGTGCGCGGCACGCAAGTGTTTCAGGCCAAGGGCGCGCCGTATCTGCTGCAAGAACTGCTGCGCGACGACGCGCTGGCGCAGCGCTACCGCGATGGCTGCTACGCGACCTTGCGCCTCACGTCCGGCATGTATCACCGCTTCCATGCGCCGTGCGACGCGCGCGTGCGGCGTGTGACCTACATCGCCGGCGACGTATGGAACGTCAACCCGCCGGCGCTCAAGCGGATCGAGCGGCTGTTCTGCAAAAACGAGCGCGCGGCGGTTCCGCTGGAGCTGGCCGGCGGCGCGGTGGTCACGCTGGTGCCGGTGGCGGCGATTCTGGTCGCCAGCATCCGGCTGCATTTCATCGACGTGCGACTGCACCTGAAGTACCGCGGCCCGAACCGCATCGACTGCGATGCGCGAGTCGAGAAAGGGCAGGAACTCGGCTGGTTCGAGCACGGCTCGACGATCCTGGTCTTCGCGCCACGCGGCTTTGCGCTCGCGCCGGGAATTGCGCCGGGACAGCGCCTGCGCATGGGGCAAGCGTTGATGCGCTTGCCAGCCGGACAACCCTCGCCGACTTCGGCGGAAGGAGACCTATGCGCGCCGTTGCGCCCCGACTTCGGCCGATAAACCAGGCCCCCACCCCAACCCTCCCCCGCTTCGCAGGGGAGGGGGTCACTCCCTCCCCCGCCTGCGGGGGAGGGTTGGGGTGGGGGCGTGAGCGCCGCAATCTTGTGCACACACAACCCACGGAGTCCCCATGACCACCATCGACCTCGTTTACTTCAACGCCGGCGGCGGCCATCGGGCGGCGGCCCTTGCCCTTGCCGCCGCGATCCGCGAGCAGAGCAGGCCCTGGCAGGTGCGCCTCGTCAATCTGACCGAGGTGCTCGACCCGCGCGGCTTGTTCAAAAAGTACACGGGAATGGCGCCCGAGGACTACTACAACAAGCGGCTGGCGCGGGGCTGGACGCTCGGGCTGGCGCAGGAGCTGAAGCTGCTGCAAGGGACGATCCGGCTTGCACACAGCGCGCTGGTCAGACCGCTGCAACGGCATTGGCTGGCGACCGAGCCCGATCTGGTCGTCTCGCTGATCCCCAACTTCAACCGCGCGCTGTACGAGAGCCTGGCGAGCACGCTGCCCGGCGTGCCCTACGTCACCGTGCTCACCGACATCGCCGACCATCCCCCCAACTTCTGGATCGAGCCGGCGCAGGATCAGCACTTCGTCTGCGGCAGCGCACGCGCGGTTGAACAGGCGCAGGCGCTCGGCTACGGTCGGGAGCGCGTGCACCGCGTGTCCGGAATGATCCTGCGGCCGGACTTTTACCGGCAGCCGCCGCGCGACCGCGCCGCGGAGCGGATGGCGCTCGGGCTGGAAGCCGACCGGCCGACCGGGCTGGTGCTCTTTGGCGGGCACGGCGCGCGCACGATGCTCGACATCGCGCACCAGTTGGACGACTTGCAGTTGATCCTGCTGTGTGGCCACAACCGCGCGCTGGCCGCAGCGCTGCGCAAGCTGCCGGCGCGCGCGCCGCGCGTAGTCGTCGAGTTCACGCCCGAGGTGCCGCGCTATATGCAGTTGGCCGATTACTTCATCGGCAAGCCTGGCCCCGGCAGCCTGAGCGAGGCGATCCATATCGGCCTGCCGGTCATCACCGTGCGCAACGCCTGGACCATGCCGCAGGAGCACTACAACACCGACTGGGTGCGCGAGCAGGGCCTGGGGCTGGTGCACAAGAGCTTCGGCTCGCTGCGGCCCGTGGTGTTGCAACTGGTCGAGCGCTTGGAGGAGTTTCGCGCCAACGTGCGGCGGATCGACAACCGCGCGGTGTGGGAAGTGCCGGGCATCCTCGCCGCGATCCTGGCTCAAGCCGAGGCGCCGGCACAGCCCCCGCCGCAGCCGGTTTGCGCATAGCGGAAAGCCCCGGCACTCTGTTTGCCGCGGGGCAACAAATCGGTCGATGTCACTCAGCGGTCATATTTCCGAAGCGTCCCTTGCGTAGATTTACAGGTTGCGACGCGCCAACACGAGGAGGACGCCCGATGCGACGGGTCACCCTTTCGCCCCCCGAACTGGCCGGCTGGCTGTCGGCCGAACTGCGCAGCACGCTGCTGGCCGATGCCAAAGTGACCGCGGTGCGGCCGCTGCCCAAGCCGGACGCCAGCGGGTGCAATTGGTCCGATGAGGTCGCGGTCGACCCCGGCGCGGCCCATCCGGTGCGCGCCGAGCGCGCCGCCCGGCGCATCGCCGCCGACGCGCGGCGCTGGTTCAACCTGTCCTGAGGTTGGCGGCAGAAGCTCGGGCCGGTGGCCATAAGAGCGGCGATCGCTTTGGATCGCTCCGGGCCAGCGGTCTTCCCTCACCCCAACCCCTCTCCCGGGGGGAGAGGGGCTTTTCAACCCTCTCCCCCCGGGAGAGGGTGGCGCGAAGCGCCGGGTGAGGGAAGGCTCTCGGCCGCGGCCTTGCATTGGCAGCGTCGGAAACACGTCGTCTGGCTAAAAGCCCTGAGTTAGCGCGAAGGGCCAACGCCCGGGCGCGCACCCTGTCATCGTCTTGAAACGATCCTGCGTTTAGCATGAAATCGTTTTCACGGCTGCTCCGCCCCCAGCGTGTCCCACACCGCCCGCGAGACGATTCACGACGTGGCTCGTCGCGCCAAAGTCTCGGCGGCGACGGTGTCGCGGGTGCTGAACGAATCGGCGACCGTCGCGCCGGGCACCGTCGCGCGCGTGCGGCGGGCCGTGCAGGCCCTGGACTTCCGGCCTAATCTCGCCGGGCGCAGCCTGCGGGCGGCGCGCACACGCAGCCTGGGCGTGGTGGTGCCGACGTTGGCCAACCCGGTGTTTGCGGAGTGTCTGGCCGGCGTGGAGGCGGGGGCCCGCGCGCACGGCCACACCTTGAGCCTGGCGACCACCGGGTACAAGGCGGCCGCCGAAGCGGATGCGGTTGAGGCGCTGCTGCGCCAGCGCGTCGATGGCCTGGTCTTGACCGTTACCGACGCCGCGCGCAACCGCGTGCTGGACCGGCTCGACCGCGAGCGCGTGCCCTACGTGCTGGTGTTCAATCAACTGGCGCGGGCGGAGCGGCCGACGGTGTCGGTGGACAACCGCGCCGCCGCGCGCGAGATCGTCGAGCACTTGATCGGCCTCGGCCACCGCGCGATCCGCATGCTGACGGGGCAGTTCCGCCAGTCCGACCGCGCGCGGCTGCGTTACCGCGGCTACTGCGATGCCTTACAGGCGGCGGGACTCGAACCCCTGCCGCCGCTGCAGATGCCCTTTCTCGCGCCCGACGCGCGGCTGCCGCTGGTCGAAGGCTTGGCGGCACGGCCGCGGCCGACCGCCTTCTTCTGCTCCAACGACTATCTGGCGCTGACCGTGATCCGCGATCTGACCGCGCTCGGCCGGCGCGTGCCCGACGACGTTTCGGTCGCCGGCTTCGACGGCATCCGCATCGGCGAGCTCACCGCACCGTCGCTGACAACGGTGGTACAGCCCTCCGAGCGGATTGGCGGCGCGGCGGTCGAGTTGCTGCTGCGTCGCGTGGTCGACACGGGCGAGGTCGCGTCGGTCGCTCTGCAACACACCCTGCGCCGGGGTGGCAGTACCGCCGCGGTAGCGGCAAACCCGCGTGCCGGTCGCGCACTGGCCGTACTTTCTTGATTCACCTTAACGGAGAGGAGTCTCTGCCATGGACCGTCGTGAATTTCTCGCCACCGCCGCCGCGCTCGCCGCTGCCGGCACACCGGGCATCGCTTTGGCGCAAGCCGCGTGCGCCATTTGCTACAACTGCCCGCCCGAGTGGGCCGACTGGGGCGGCATGTTGAAGCTCGTCGCGCAGAAGCTCAACATCGCCGTGCCGCCCGACAACAAGAACTCGGGCCAGACGCTGGCCGCGTTGATTGCGGAGAAAGCCAACCCGGTCGCCGACATCGCCTACTTCGGCGGGCAGTTCGGCCCGCAGGCGCGCGACGCCGGCGTGCTGGCACCGTTCAAGCCCACGCGCTTCGCCGAGATTCCCGCCGGCATGAAGGATGCGGACGGCTACTGGTTTGCCATCCACTCGGGCACGCTCGGGCTGTTCGTCAACACCGCCGCGCTGCGCGGCAAGCCGGTGCCGCAGTCCTGGCGCGACCTGCTCAAGCCCGAGTACAAGGGTCTGGTCGGCTATCTGAACCCGGCCAGCGCCGCGGTCGGGCAGGTGGGTGTGATCGCGGTCAATCTGGCCTTGGGCGGCAGCTACGACAACCTCGACCCCGGCATCGCCTTCTTCAAGCAGTTGCAGGCCAATCAGCCGATCGTGCCGACGCAGACCTCGTATGCGCGCGTGCTGTCGGGCGAGATTCCGATCCTGTTCGACTACGACTTCAACGCCTACCGCGCCAAGTACAAGGACAACGCGCCGGTGGCCTTCGTGATCCCGCAGGAGGGCACGCAACAGCTGCCCTACATCATGGGGCTGGTGGCGCGCGGGCCGAACCCGGAGCAGGGCAAGAAGATTCTCGACTTCCTGTTGTCCGACGACGGGCAGCGGCACTGGGCCGCGGCCTTTTTGCGGCCCGTGTTCGCTTCGGCGATGACGCCGGAGATGAAGAGCCGCTTCCTGCCCGATGCCGACTACGCGCGCGCCTGGCCGCTGGATGTCTTCAAGCTGGCCGCCGCGAGCAAGGCGATTGGCGAGCGGTATCAGAAGGAAGTCGGCTAAGCCGACGGCGCCTGCGATGCGAGACGATCGACTCTGGCTCGCGGCGCTGCTGGCGCCGGCGGCGATCGTCTTCATCGCGTTCTTTCTGTTGCCGCTGGCGCGGCTGTTTCTGATCGGCGGCAGCGGCGCGCTCGGCTGGGCGGCCTACGCGGCGGCGTTTACCGAGCCGCGCTATCTAAAGAGCCTGGTCTCCACCGTCGTGCTGTCCGCGGGCGTCACCGCGGTCACGTTGGCGATCAGCGGATTGTCGGGCGTCTTCCTGCAACGCAACCGCTTTACGGGCCGCGCGCTGCTCACCGCGCTGCTTACGCTGCCGCTCGCCTTCCCCGGCGTAGTGATCGGTTTCATGGTCATCATGCTGGCGGGGCGGCAGGGCCTGATTCCGGACATTACCGAGGCGCTGACCGGCGAGCGGCTGGTATTCGCCTATTCGATGGCGGGCCTCTTCATGGGCTACGTGTACTTCTCGATCCCGCGCACGATTCTGACCGTGATGGCGGCAGCGGAGAAGCTCGACCCGCGCATCGAAGAAGCGGCCCGCTCGCTCGGCGCCGGCCGCTGGCGCGTGGTGCGCGACGTGATCGTGCCGGGGCTAAAGCCCGCGTTTCTGTCGGCCGGGGCGATCTGCTTCGCCACCGCGATGGGTGCCTTCGGCACCGCCTTCACGCTCGCCACCAAGATCAATGTGCTGCCGATGACGATTTACACCGAGTTCACCTTGCAGGCTAACGTGGCGATGGCGGCGGCGCTGTCCTTCGTGCTGGGCGCCATCACCTGGGCCGCGCTGGCGCTTGCGCGCACCGCGGCCGGCAGCACGGTGGCGGCGGCGGGGTGATCGAGCATGTGCGCTCCAACCCCTGTCATTCCGAGCGCGAGCGAGGAATCCGCTTTTTCAGGCCCGAACAGTTCCCTCGCTGCGCTCGCGACGACAGAGCCTTTTGCGCAGTCGCGGTCATGACCCAGCAACCGCGCCCCGCCGCCTTCTGGCTGCAACTCGCCTTCACGCTGGCGGTCTGCGCCTTCCTGATCGTGCCGGTCGGCCTGTCGATCCTGGCGGGTCTGACCAAGAACATCGTCATCGGCATCGACAGTGGCCTGACGCTGGAGTGGGTCGTCAAGGTCTGGACAGATTACCGGCAGACCGTGTTTCTGTCGCTTCAGATCGCGCTCGCCTGTCTGGCCGGCACGCTGCTGCTGGGCGTGCCTGCGGCCTATGTGCTGGCGCGCAAGCAGAACGCTTTCACCCGCGCGGTCGAGGAACTGCTGGTGATGCCGGTGGCGATTCCGGGCTTGGCCACCGCGCTGGCGCTGATCGTCACCTATGGCGGCTGGGGCGACCTGCGCAGGAGCTGGGTCTTCATCCTCGTCGGCCACGTGCTGTTCACGCTGCCGTTCATGGTGCGCAGCGTGCTGGCGGTGTTGAGTTCGATCGACCTCAAAACGCTGGAAGAGGGCGCCCGCAGCCTGGGCGCCAGCTTCGCGCAGCGCTTCTTCGGCATCGTGCTGCCCAACTGTCGCGGCGGAATCGTGGCCGGATCGCTGATGGTGGTCACGCTGTCGCTGGGCGAATTCAACATGACGCTGCTGCTGCACACGCCGCTGACGCAAACGCTGCCGGTGGGGCTGGCCGACACCTACGCCTCGCTGCGACTGGAGGTGGGCAGCGCCTACACGCTGGTGTTCTTCATCATCATCGTCCCGCTGCTGGTGGCGATGCAGTGGGCCGCCGCGCCGCCGCGCCGTAAACGAAAGGAAGCCTCATGAGCGGCACCGCGATCCGCCTCGAACGTTGCGGCAAGACCTTCGCCGACGGCACCCGCGCGCTGGAGCCGCTGGATCTCGACTTCGCCGCCGGCGAAACCGTCGTGCTGCTCGGGCCGAGCGGCTGCGGCAAGACCACCACGCTGCGCATCGTCGCCGGGCTGGAGTGGCCGGATGCCGGCGGGCGCGTGCTGTTCGACGGCGCCGAGGTGACCGCCGTGCCGATCGAGCGGCGCAACGTCGGCATGGTGTTCCAGAGCTATGCGCTGTTTCCCAACATGACGGTGGCGCAGAACGTCGCCTACGGGCTGAAGGTGCGCGGCATGCCCGCCACCGAGCGCGAGCGGCGCACGCGCGAGATGCTGGCGATGATGCAGATTGAAGCGCTGGCCGACCGCCACATCGATCAACTCTCCGGCGGCCAGCGGCAGCGCGTGGCGCTGGCCCGCGCGCTGGCCCCGCGGCCGCGCGTGCTGCTGCTCGACGAGCCGCTGACCGCGCTCGACGCGCGGCTGCGCGACACGCTGCGGGTGGAGATCAACCGGCTGCTGCGCGCGCTCGGCATCACCGCAGTGTACGTGACGCACGACCAGGCCGAGGCGATGGCGCTCGGCGACCGCATCGTCGTGATGGATCACGGGCGCGTGGCGCAGATCGGCACGCCGCGGCAGATTTACGCCGCGCCGGCCACGCGCTTCGTGGCCGAGTTCATCGGCACGATGAACTGGGTGCCGGGCGAGGGGCGCGACGGCGCGCTGCACTTTGCCGGCGGGCGGCTTCCGCTGGTCGAAGGCGCTGCGGCGGGTGCGGCGCAGGCGATGTTCCGGCCCGAGGACCTGCAACTGGCGCCGGCGGCGGATGCCGCGCACTTCAGCGCGCTGGTACTGGCGAGCCTGTTCCAGGGCGATCACACCCGCCTGGAACTCGATCTCGGCACCGGCAGGCCGATCGTTGCGCGGCTGACCCGGCGGCGCGACTTTGCGCCCGGCGAGCGCCTGCATTTTTCTCTGACGGTGCCGGCGACGGCAGCGCCGGGCAGTTAGCCCCTGTCACTTCGGGGGAGACGGATGCACGCCGCCGCGTTCCGGCTGTTACCCAGGAACCCGAGCGAGGGGTCGTGCAGTCGTCGCCCCGGCGTAGGCCGGGGCCCAGCGACTTTTGACGGAAAACGACACTGGGCCCCGGCCTGCGCCGGGGCGACGTTTTGCCGAGTGCGCTTCCTGGGTAGGGGTTGGGCTGAAGGAAGACCGGCGCCACGAAGTTGTAGTGTGTTCACTTGCAGCCATTCCACGACACGACTCTCATGATCCTCGCCCAAATCTCCGACCTGCACCTGAAGCCGCAACGGCGGCTCGCCTACGGCGTGGTCGACACCGCCGGCATGCTGGAGAACTGTGTTGCGCAGATCATGGCGCTCAAGCAGCGCCCCGACGCGGTGATCGCCACGGGCGACCTGGTCGATCTCGGCCGCCCCGAGGAGTACGGCCTGCTGCGCGAAATCCTGGCGCCCTTGACGATGCCGGTCTATCTGCTGCCCGGCAACCACGACGAGCGCAGCGCGTTGCGCGCGGCTTTTCCCGACCACGACTATCTGCGCCAGTGGGCGCCGTTCGTCCAGTACGCGATCGAGGATCACGACCTGCGCACCGTCGCGCTGGATACCGTGATCCCCGGCCAGGGCGGCGGCGAGTTGTGTGCCGAGCGCCTGGCCTGGCTCGACCGCACGCTTGCGCAAAGCGACCGGCCGACGGTGGTCGCGTTGCATCACCCGCCGTTTGCCACCGGCATCGGCCACATGGACCGGATCGCGCTGGCCAACACCGCGGGCCTCGCAGAGGTGATCGGCCGTCACCCGCAGGTCGAACGCGTGATCGCCGGTCACCTGCACCGGCCGATCCAGTGCCGCTTTGCCGGCACCGTGGCCAGTGTCTGCCCCAGCCCGGCGCATCAGGTCGCACTCGATCTGTCGACCGAAGCGCCCGATCACTTTGTGATGGAGCCACCCGCGTTTCAGTTGCACGCGCAAACCGCGAGCGGTCTGGTCACGCACACCGCCTACGTCGGCAAGTTCGCCGGGCCGTTCCCGTTTCGCGAGGACGGGCGACTGATCGACTGAACGGCAAAGCTCGCGCCAAGGACCGGGCGATCAACCGCGGTGTTTCGATAGCGCGGGATTGGCGCATGACGGCGTGGCGGTATGACGATAATCAATATCCTCATACAAGGCTGCGTGCACAGTCCCCGGCGTCACAGCGCGGCGCTGGCCGCAGAGGGGCGAAAGATGCGTTACGTCGTCAAGGCCGTCTCGGCGGCCTGTGTCGGGCTGGTGGGCGTGCCGTCGCTGGCACAGGTACAGCAGCGTGAGGAGGCGGCGGCAAGGCTGGAGCCGGTCGAGGTGGTCGGCAACTACGACAACCGGGTCGGCAGCAGCGACGCGGCCAGCGCCGGCAGCTTCACCCGGCAACTGATCGAAGCGCGGCCCCTGCAGCGGCCGGGCAATCTGCTCGAGTACGTGCCGGGGCTGGTCGTCACCCAGCATTCCGGCGCCGGCAAAGCCAATCAGTATTTCCTGCGCGGTTTCAACCTGGACCACGGTACCGACTTCGCCACCTGGGTCGCCGGGATGCCGGTCAATCTGCGCACCCATGCGCACGGGCAGGGCTACACGGATCTCAACTTCATCATCCCGGAGCTGGTCGAGCGGGTCGATTACTTCAAGGGGCCGTACTACGCGCAGCGTGGCGACTTTGCCTCGGCCGGCGCCGCGCAGATGTTCTACAGCGACCGGCTGAAGCAGAACCTGGCGCTGGGCACGCTCGGCGACTTCGGCTACCAGCGTGCGCTGCTGGCGGGCACCGCCAGCCTAGGCGCCGGCGGCCTGACCTACGGCCTCGAATACCAACACAGCGACGGCCCTTGGGACGTGCCGGCCGACTATCGCAAGGTCAATGCGGTGCTGCGCTACGTGCTGCCGCTGGGCAAGCAGACACTGGCGCTGACGGCGATGGCTTACGACGGTCGCTGGACGGCCACCGACCAGATTCCGCAGCGCGCGGTGGACGCCGGACTGATCGGCCGCTTCGGCTCGCTTGATGCCAGCGACGGCGGTGAATCCCGCCGTTACAGCCTGTCGCTCGACTACGTCGCGCCGCTCGCCGGCGGCACTCTGCGCAGCACGGCTTACGGCTTCACCTACGACCTCGACCTGTATTCGAACTTCACCTACTTCCTGACCGACCCGGTCAACGGCGATCAGTTCCTGCAGGCCGACGATCGCCGCGTCTACGGCTGGTGGGGCGACTGGACGCGCGGCGACGAGTGGTTCGGCCGGCCGGTGCAGAACCGGCTGGGCTTCGAATGGCGGCAGGACCGGATCGATCCGATCGGCCTGTACGCGACGCGGGACCGCGAACGCCTGTCGGTCGTGCGCGAGGATCGGGTGGTCGAAAGCAGCCTCGGGCTGTACGCCGCCAACGAGGCGCAGTGGACCGAATGGCTGCGCAGCATCGCCGGGCTGCGCTACGACGCCTACGTGTTCGACGTGACCAGCATGACGCCGCAGAACTCGGGCCGCGTGACCGACGGCATCGTGTCGCCCAAGCTGTCGCTGGTGTTCGGCCCCTGGGCGCGCACCGAATACTTCGTCAACGCCGGCTACGGCTTCCACAGCAACGACGCGCGCGGCGTGACGATCAACGTCGATCCGGTCACCGGCGAGCCGGCCGAGCGCGCCACCCCGCTGGTGCGCAGCAAGGGCGCGGAGCTCGGCCTGCGCAGCGAGGCGCTGGCGAACGTGCAGTCCTCGCTCGCGCTGTGGTACCTGACGCTCGACAGCGAACTCGCCTTCGTCGGCGATGCCGGCACCACCGAAGCCGGGCGGCCGTCGCGGCGCTACGGGGTGGAATGGAACACCCGCTGGCAACCAGTCTCCCGGCTGTTGCTGGACCTCGATCTCGCCTGGAATCACGCGCGCTTTACCGGCGGCGACGGCGGCGCGGGCGACTTCATCCCCGGCGCGCCGGACGCGGTGGCTGCCGCCGGCCTCAGCGTGCCGCGCTACGGACCATGGTCGGGGGCGGTATTCCTGCGCTACATCGGCAGCTATCCGCTGACCGAGGACGACAGCGTGCGGTCGCAGACGCAGACCACGGTCGATCTGCAATTGGGCTACGAGGTGCTGCCGCGGCTGCAGCTGCGGCTGGACGTGTTCAACCTGTTCGACGCCGACACCAACGACATCACCTACTTCTACGAGTCGCGGCTGCCCGGCGAGCCGCCCGAGGGCGTGGGCGACGTGCACTTTCACCCGGCCGAGCCGAGGAGCTTCCGTGTGACGTTGTCGTACCGCTTCTAGCCGACGCCCGTTACACCGCCCGCCGACCCTCGACCCAGGTCTCCAGCACCACCGGCATGCCGGCGCTACGGCGCACGCGGATGAAGTCGGCGCACAGGCCGGGAGCGATCTCGCCGCGGTCGGCAAGACCCAGGGCGCGCGCGGGATTGCGCGCCACGGTCGCCGTGGCGCGCGGCAAGCTCCAACCAAGCTGGTCGTGCAGCAGAAACGCCGATTGCAACAGGCTCGCCGGTACGTAGTCGGAGGAGAAAATGTCGAGCAGGTCGCGCTGCGCGAGTGCCGCCGCCGACACGTTGCCCGAGTGCGAGCCGCCCTGCACGAGGTTCGGCCCGCCCATGATGATGCCGATGCCGGCAGCGCGCGCGGCCTGCGCCGCGTGCACGGTCGTTGGGAACTCGGCGAGCTCTATGCCTTCGGCCTGCGCCTGCCGCACCTGCTCGATCTCGGTGTCGTCGTGGCTGGCGAGTGGCACGCCGCGCGCGTGCGCGCTGGCGACGATCGCCCGGCGGTGCGCGTCGGCGTACTGGTGCTGCTCCTCGATCAGCGTTTGCACCAGCCGCTCGAAGTCGGCGTCGGAGACGCTGCCGTGCCGCTCGGCGTAGCGGCGGTACTTGACGAGGTCGCGCCACTGGCGCTGGCCCGGTGTGTGATCCATCACGCTCACCAGCGCCAGCCGCTCGTGATCGGCGTAGCGCTCGAAGACCTCGACGATGTCGTGCGCGGTGACCTCGCAGCGCAGGTGCAGCCGGTGCTCGACGCGCAGCAGGCCCTCGTCGGCGCACTCGCCCAGCGCGGCGATGGCCGCGTGCTGGGTACGGCTGCGGGTGCCGCCGCGATCCATGTTGCCGATCACCACGGCGTCGAGCACGGTGGTGATGCCGGCGGCGGCGCATTGCGTGTCGTGCGCCACCAGCGCGGAATGCGCGTTCCAGATCACGCCGGGGCGCGGGATCAGGTGCTTTTCCAGATTGTCGGTGTGCACCTCGACCAAACCCGGCAGCAGCCAGTCGCCGCCCCAGTCCTGCGCGGCCGGCACCGCGGTGGCGCCGCGCGCCAGCTCGCGGATGCGGCCTTCGGCCACGACC